>NZ_JADBRD010000019.1:136897-227694 GCF_014930495.1 Enterobacter cloacae complex sp. S3
CTTCAGGTGTTAGTGTCCTTAGGATGTGGGGGTTCGAGTCCCCCCCCTCGCACCAATTATCTTACATCCCTTCTGAAGTTCCCCTTGTTTTTCCCTGTTATTTCAAACTCATCAGTATCACCAGAATTCCACTGACCAGTGCTACGCATGATGGCAGTAAAACAAAGTGGCGAAGCTGCTTATGCCAGATCATGCCTGACGTGACTAACAGTCCTGACACAATGATCGCTTTCCAGGTATCAAGGGAGAGATCGGCAAACATCAACCCGCCGAGAATGGCTCCCGGTAGCAATACCCCCCAACCACTGCCAAGCGCCCTGTTCAACATGATCTGCCCTCTCACAACGATAATGATAACCAATATCATATGACACAGATTATCATTTGTCAGCTGAATGAATCAAAATCCATCGACCTTTACCTTTCCCGTAATGACAGGAATTGCCTAAGGTGATAAATTGCACACCTGTTAACAACATCTAAAGATTTTCTGATAATTACTCTTTGAGTTTTTTGCATGTTTTATTGCGAAACAGCACCTACTTATTTGTTTTAATTAAATTTTAATAAAAACGCACGACTATGACATCACAATCCTGGCGGTCTTTGGTTCACAGAAAATATAAATTGTCGTTACGTTTATTTTTATTTCTGAACGCAACCTCGGCAGTGTTCTCGGTAACAAATCCGCTCAATTCTGTACGCCTGTTATCTGCCCCACTTATTGCTATTTTCTCCATCAGCACCGGCCTGTTCGTCTGGCACTGGAGAAAGCGCGCGCGGAAGATAAATATTCCCGTTGTTTCAGGTATCTTCGGTATTTTGTGGGCCTGGCAAATTGAGTCTAAATTCGCCTTAATTACCCACGACCACGCGACGTATTTGTTAATCGCTCTATTAACGGTACTTTTTATCGGAACGCTGGCATTCGCGAGTAATATCAAAGCATTTACGCTGCACTCATTGCCTACCTTTATTGTCTGCCTGTGGCTAAGCGATCACGATATATGGCTGAGAATGACCTATTCTTTCGCACTTCCTGTGGTGGCAATTGCTATTCATAACATTTTGCAAACGCGTAACGACCGTTTCGCTCAGGAATTGCTCTCGCGCCTGTTGGAAGAGCGAGAAACCCTTACCGATCTCAGCATGATGGACCCGCTTACCGGGCTCTATAATCGTCGCGGTCTGCAAAGCCGTCTGGAGAACCTGCCGACGGTAGAAAATGGCGAGCACTTTGTCCTGCTGATGGATATCGATCACTTCAAAGCCTATAACGATCACTATGGCCATATGATGGGCGATCAGGCGCTGAAGCGCGTCTCTGCGGCAATCCGCGACGCCGTGCGTTCTCGCGATATTGTGGCGCGTTTTGGCGGAGAAGAGTTCATGGTGCTGCTGACCAATATTTCACTCGAACATGCTCGCCAGACGGCCGAGCGGATCCGTCAGAAAGTCTACGATTTGAAAATCCCGCATCTGTTTAACGAGAGTGTCGCGACAAACGTCACCATCAGCATTGGTATTGCCATTTTCGAGGATGAAGACGTGGAAGGCGCGCTGGAAAAAGCGGACAAAGCCCTCTACGAAGCAAAGCATATGGGGCGCAATAACATTCTGTTAAGTGAAGAGCTGCAGACGGCATAAACATCACGGCGGTGTCTTAAAGACAAAAGTCTTGCCATTGATATGAGCAATAGTTAGGATTGGCAATCATTATCATTTAGATTTCTATCTATACTATGGCTACGCATACCGCACACATCGTCGAACCCCTCCTCTGGCGAGCGCCCCTCACCAGCGGGAATGCTTCGCTTGCGGATGCCATACGGGATAAGATTGCGGAGACGCGCGCCCACCTGCTGGATTTTATCCGCCTTGATGAAGCGCACCCGAACCACGCCATGACGCTCTCAGAGTGGCGTCAACCGACAAAACTGCAGTCGCTGCTGGCCACCTATTCCGACCATATCTATCGCAATCAGCCCACTCTTACGCGGGAAAATAAACCACTGCTCTCTCTCTGGGCGCAGTGGTATATCGGGCTGATGGTGCCTCCCCTCATGCTGGCGCTGTTAACCCAGAAGAGCATGCTGGAACTCTCGCCGGATAATTTCCACGTCGAGTTTCACGAAACCGGGCGCGCAGCCTGTTTCTGGATTGATCTGCACGAAGACCAGAACGCGGAACGCCTGACGGCTCAGGAACGCATGGAGCAGCTTATCACCCAGGCCCTGATCCCGGTCGTGGACGCGCTTGAAGCGACGGGAGAGATTAACGCGAAGCTTATCTGGAGCAATACGGGCTATTTAATCCACTGGTATTTAACGGAAATGAAGCCTCTGCTTGGTGATGAGAACGTTGATGCCCTGCGTCAGTCCTGTTTCTTTGCAAAACAGCTTTCCGATGGCCGTGACAACCCGTTATTCCGTACCGTCGTGCTCCGTGATGGACTTCTGGTTCGCCGCACCTGCTGCCAGCGCTATCGCCTGCCGGACGTTAAGCAGTGCGGGGACTGCACGCTGAAATAATCGGCCATGGCCTGATGCCCTCATCCTGCCCCTCTCCCTCAGGGAGAGGGAACAAACACTAAAAACGGCAACCTGAGTTGCCGTTTTGCTTTAACCTAAGCCACCTGCTGATTGTCCTCTTCCGCGTTACGCTGTGCTTCTTCCGCTTCCTGCTCCAGCAGCTGTTTCTCGTACACTTTGAAGAACGGGAAGTAGATGATTGCCGATACGCAGGCCAGAACCACAACCAGAATAGCCGCGCGGAAATCCCAGCCCAGAGCCCACGCTGCGCCTATTGGCGCCGGTGCCGTCCAGGGAACCACTGAGATGACGCGGCCAATCAGGTCAAACGTCATCGCCGCCCAGGCTAGCACGGCATTTACCATCGGTGCCAGCAGGAACGGAATAAAGAACACCGGGTTCATCACGATTGGCGTACCGAAGATAACGGGTTCATTGATGTTGAAGAAGCTGGGTACCACGCTCAAACGCCCGATAGAGCGTAAATGCGCTGAACGGCTACGCAGATAGCAAATGACCAGCCCCATCGTGGCGCCCGACCCGCCAATCACGATAAAGAACGTCCAGAACGCCTCCATAAAAATATGCGGCAGAGGCTGACTGGCGGCCAGCGCGGTCTGGTTCGCACCCAGGTTAGTCAGCCAGAACATCTGCAGCATCCCGGAGACGATGGCGGCTCCGTGGATCCCGGCGAACCACAGCAGATGACCAATCAACACGGCCAGCAGGATCGCAGGCAGGGAATCCGCTGCGGAAACCAGAGGTTTAAAGACCGACATAATGGCCTGCGGGATCAGCATGCCGAACTGAGACTGAATGAGCAGGCTCAAAGGATAAAGCGTCAACACCACTACCAGTACCGGAATCAGCAGATCAAACGAGTTTTTGATCATCGGAGGAACCTGGTCTGGCAGGCGAATACCGATGTTATGCGCCTTGAGAAAACGCATCATCTCAACGCAGTAGATCGCCACCAGAATCGCGGTAAAAATGCCCGTCCCACCCAGGCTATCGACAGGCAGCGTGCCTTTGGTTTTCGGTGCCGCGACCAGCAGAAACGCCATCAGCGACAGCATGGCGCACATAAACGGGTCTAACTGGTGTGATTTGACATAATGTTTGCCAAGGTTATAGGCGATGGCCGCACAGATATAAATGGACATAATGCCCATCGTCATATCAAACGGCGTCAGGATTTGGCCTTCAAACTGCTTCGCCATATCCAGCCAGGCTCGGGCGAAACCCCAGGTGGTATCCGGCGAAAACGGCGGGTATGCGAACACTAACAGAAACGAACCCACAATCATAAATGGCATCGCAGAGATAAACCCATCACGGATAGCCATGACATGACGCTGGGAAGAGATCCGCCCGGCAATCGGGCTCACGTAATTTTCAACAAAACGGAATATCAGGTTAAACGCAGCATGGTTGGCAGACATGGCAGATCTCCTGTCAGACGTTTGTTACGGGCACATTTGCGCCGCACGTTGTTCCATAAATCACCTTCACAACCTTGCTGGCTTGTGGACCAGTGGTACTGCTCAGACGAAATGGTTTCATAATTTGCTCTTATTATTGGATACAGGGGACGTTACGTACTCAGTATTAATCGACGCATCACGCTCTGCAACCGGTTACTGTAACCGGTTTCCGTGATTGTGAAGAGGATCCAGAAATCAGCCGTTCGGGATATTTGTTACTGAAGAGATATTTACAGAGCATAAATTCTTATGACAGATTACGCAGGATATTTGTCAGGAGGAAACAATGAGTTTGCAGTCTGTACAGCAGTTTTTTGCCGACAACGCGCCGGATATAGACGTCATTGAACTTAGTCAGAGTACCGCTACCGTTGCGTTGGCTGCTGCCGCCCATCGTGTTGAACCGGGGCAAATCGCCAAGACCTTGTCATTAAAGGTGAAAAATGAGGTGATACTGGTGGTGGCGAAAGGCGATGCGCGCCTGGATAACAAAAAGCTGAAAGATACGTTTGGTGCAAAAGCGCGCATGCTCAGCAGTGATGAAGTGGTGACCATCACAGGTCACCCCGTTGGCGGCGTGTGCCCGTTCGGCCTTGAAAACCCGCTCGCGGTTTACTGCGATATCTCATTAAAGCAGTACGCCGAAGTTCTGCCCGCAGCAGGCGCAATTCACAGTGCCGTGCGTATTTCACCTGACAGAATGGCAGAGCTGACTTCCGCAAAATGGGTTGATGTTTGCATCTGATTGATGCGCCAGAGCCTGTCTGGCGCGCAACAGACAGGTTATAAAAAAGTCGGCTTGCTGAGTATCGAACTTCGCGGTTCTCTTGCCGAAAGGTGGGTAATAATATCCGCCGCATCGAGCAGCCCTACGTCAGAGTTCACCCCCAGCTTGACCATCGCATTAAACTTATGCGCCCGGATGGTCTTAATATTGCGTTCAAGCTGTGCCGCGATTTGAGGAATGGAATAGCCGCAAGACATATAACGCAATATTGCCCGTTCCGTTGGGCTTAACATTCTGCTTTGACTCTGGTACCAGTGATTCATCATATTGTCATTGATGCGCAGGGTTTCGCTCAGCAACACCATGAGTTCCTTCTGCAGGAGCTCAAGCTTCAGCGATTTACTGACCACACCGTGAAGGCGTGACGGGGAAAGATGGCTAATCAATCTTGCTTCCATCTCATCAGCGACCAGGATAATGCGCTGGATGTGGCCATGCGTAAAGGCAAAATCCCGCAGGTGCGCCAGGCAGCTACGACGGTCGTCTCGTGCATCGGAATATGAATAGATCAGCGAGAAAAAATTGACGTGCTGAAGTGCTTTCTGAAAGCTGTCAAATTCACTAAACAGATGCAGTTGATAATGATTCAGGCCGGGCATCGCAAAAAGATGCTGCAGCCCAACAGCACTCATCGTGCAATTTTCGACGATGGCGATATGTCTTGTTGAATCGGTTTTTTCCATTCCTCGAACTCTCCATAGGCTGACATCAAACTCAGCTCTCGCATTCCCTGTGTACTGTTTATCCAGGCGTACATATCGGCATTACTGCGTAAAGACAGCCGTCGCATCGCACTGTTTTTCTGCGCACTGACGGTTTTATTGCTTTTCTTAAGCAATGAGGCGATTTGGTTAATCCCCCATCCTTTACCTAACAGTCGCAAAACTTTGCGTTCGGAGTGCGTAAGGGCAATAACGTTTTCGTCTTCGTCCCCCGTACTTTGAGGTTCAGGGGCTAACAACGTCTGGCTTACCCGCTCTGCGCGTTCACTACCTGCCCGAATAGCGTTAACCAGGCCTTCAATGGGTTCCATATCAGAAAGCAACGTACTTTCCGGGCGCACAAGTAGCTCAACGGCAATAGGGTTAAGCGGCCGCGAAACTAAAAAGATCCAGTGAATGTTCCGGTATTGATTCAATAAATTGAAATACTCTTCGAGCGCGCCCCGAGGATTCCAGTATTCGCCTGTAATATCAGCAATGATGACGTCAGCGCGGCGTAGCTGGAGCAGTGTTAACTCCTGCAATGAGCTGCAATAGGTCAATTCAAAATCGGGGAAATGGCGAGTCATTACGCCCCCCAACCCGTTTTGCATGACCGGTATCCGGCTAATGATAACGCTATGCTTACCGTGCAAAGACAACATAGACCCTCCATGTCCATTCTTCATGTGATGAGTAACGTTAAAATGCATCAACGTATGAGTATTTTCGTCCCTGAGTGTAAAGCAGGTTAATACAAGCAGAAGATGAGATGTATTCTTAGTTTAAGAAATACCTAAACAGCAGTAATATCTCACAAAGCGAAATTAAATTTAATTGCAGTGTCATTAAAATAACTACAATATAAAATTAGAATAACTAAATATATATAACTTATCTTTCAATAATTATAATTCACCAGAATGATGAATTAATCCCAACCCCTCCCGCACTTAGGGGCTGCAACTGTTTGCATAAACCTTGATCTGGCCCACAGCAAGAGGCACTGCACTTTGTGCTAAAAGTAATCGCTATGGGCCAACCGGCAACTTTCCACCTTCTTCAGGACAATACATGCAGGCAGATCGGTCAACGCAGCGTGCTATCACGCGGCTATGTATTCAGTGCGGTCTTTTTCTGCTCCAGCACGGCGCGGAAAGCGCGCTGGTTGAGGAGCTTTCCACCCGGCTGGGACTGGCGCTGGGTATGGATAGCGTTGAAAGCGCTATTTCATCTAATGCCATCGTGCTGACCACGATCAAAGACGGCCAGTGCCTGACCTCCACCCGCAAAAACCATGATCGCGGCATTAACATGCATGTCGTGACCGAAGTGCAGCACATCGTCATCCTTGCTGAACATAAGCTTCTCGATCTTCGGGAGATTGAAAAACGGTTCAGCCAAATTAAGCCATTGCGTTATCCGCGCTGGCTTGTCGTGGTGATGGTAGGGCTGTCTTGCGCCTGCTTTTGTAAGCTCAATAAAGGCGGCTGGGACGGCGCGATCGTCACCTTTTTCGCCAGCAGTATCGCCATGTATGTTCGCCAGCTGCTGACGCACCGGCAGCTGCATCCGCAAATTAACTTCTGCATTACCGCGTTTGTCGCCACCACGGTTTCCGGCCTGCTGCTGCGCCTGCCGCAGTTTGCCACTACCCCGACGATTGCCATGGCCGCCAGCGTGCTTCTGCTTGTTCCGGGCTTTCCGTTGATCAACGCCGTTGCCGACATGTTTAAAGGACACATCAATACCGGTCTGGCACGCTGGGCTATTGCCAGCCTGCTGACGCTGGCGACCTGCATCGGCGTTGTGATGGCCATGACACTCTGGGGGTTACGCGGATGGGCGTGATAGATTTTCTGCTGGCGCTGGCACAGGACATGCTTCTGGCCGCCATTCCTGCCGTCGGCTTTGCGATGGTGTTTAACGTTCCGCAACGCGCTCTGCGATGGTGTGCGCTGCTGGGCGCGATTGGCCATGGCTCGCGAATGGTGATGATGACCGCAGGATTTAACATCGAATGGTCGACATTTATGGCCTCCATGCTGGTTGGCAGTATCGGCATTCAGTGGTCGCGCTGGTATCTGGCGCATCCCAAGGTGTTCACCGTCGCCGCCGTGATCCCAATGTTCCCCGGCATATCTGCCTATACGGCGATGATTTCCGCGGTGAAAATCAGCCACTTTGGCTACACCGAGCCTCAGATGATCCTTCTCCTGAGCAACTTTCTTAAGGCGTCGTCCATCGTCGGCGCGCTCTCTATCGGGCTGTCGATCCCCGGGCTGTGGCTGTACCGCAAACGCCCACGCGTTTGATATTTGTGTTATTTCGCTGCCATGGAGATAATCTTTCTGGTCCGTTTGGTGAAAATAAGGAAAGGATGTGGCTAACCCTGGCAGCGAACACCCCGAGCACAGCGAAGAATCCAGCCTGAAAGAGAAAATTTTTCAGAGCGCCATCGCGCTTTTTGCCGAGTATGGATTGAACGGTGCCCGCATGGAGCAGATCGCGGAGAAAGCGGGTACCACCAAACGCATGGTGGTTTATCATTTTAAGAATAAAGAGAATCTCTATCTCCTGGTTCTGGAACATGTTTACACCCAGATTCGCGCCAGTGAAAAAGCGCTAAGCCTGGCGGGAATGCCCCCCGTCGAAGCGCTGGTCAACCTGGTTGAAGCCACCTTTGACTATCATGCCGACCACCCGGACTACATCCGGATTATCTGCATGGAAAACATGCAGCGGGGCCGCTTTATGCAGCAGTCGAGCTATCTTCGCCAGGTTAACCGTAGCGCGCTAGACCTGCTGGAGGGCATCCTGCTCCGGGGCAAAGAAAAGCAGCTCTTCAGCCAGACGGTTGACGCCCGCGATCTTCACCGCCTGATAAGCAGCTTCAGCTTTCACTACGTTGCCAACAGCTACACCTTCACGCTCCTGTTTGAAGACGGGGCGGACGAACAGGCTCAGCGCCAGCACTACCGCAAAATGGCCGTTCAGGTGGCGCTCCGCTACACCTGCCCATAAAATTGCTTGCAATTAAATCGCACACTATCTATATTCATCTTATGAACGCGAAAACGAACGACGCAACCGCTGCGCTCAAGCTGGATAACCAGCTCTGCTTTGCTCTCTATTCGGCAAATCTGGCGCTTAATAAGCTATACCGGCAACTGCTGGCACCGCTGAACCTGACTTACCCGCAATATCTGGTGATGCTGGTGCTGTGGGAGCAGGATGACGTCACGGTGTCGGACATCGGCGAACGCCTGTTTCTGGACTCTGCAACCCTGACGCCGCTGTTAAAACGGCTGGAAAGCGGTGGGTTAATCAACCGCCACCGTTCGCGCAAAGACGAACGTCAGGTCGCCGTCACCCTGAGTGAAGCGGGACGTGAACTGCAGCAGCAGGCATTGGGTATTCCCCATGCGGTGGGTTGCGCAGCGCAGTGTGATACCGACACTTTGCTGGCGCTCAAACAGCAGCTCGAACTTTTGCGACAACAGCTACACCGCGCGTAAAGCTATACTTTACGCGTGATTATTACCCATATATATCGCACGCTATTTAATAGCACACATTAAAGCAAGATGAGGAACCTGCCATGTCTTTAGAAAAAGTAGTGTATACCGCCAAAGCAAAAGCAACCGGTGGCCGTGACGGCCGCGCGACCTCTTCCGATGGCGTACTGGACGTAAAACTGGGCGTGCCAAAAGAGATGGGCGGCATGGGCGGAGAAGTGACGAACCCTGAGCAGCTATTTGCTGCGGGCTACTCTGCCTGCTTCCTGGGCGCGATGAAGTTCGTGGCCGCACGCGACAAATTCACCCTGCCAAAAGATGCCTTTATTGAAGGCGAAGTGGGTATTGGACCGCTGCCTACCGGTTTTGGTATCGAGGCAAAACTGAACATCCACGTTGAGGGTATGGATCCCGCGGAAGCCAAAAAGCTGGTCGATGCGGCGCACATTGTTTGCCCGTACTCTAACGCGACCCGCGGCAACATCGACGTGACCCTGAATATCATCGCGTGATAAATACCTGATGGCGCTGTGCTTTTCAGGTCTACGACCGTAGCCCCGGTAAGCGCAGCGCCACCGGGGAAATCCCCTCCTTCCCTTTCCTCTCTCTGTGCTACCATAAGCCCATATCACGCCCGTAGTAATCAGTAGAGTAAGCGTTATGTCCTCCAGAATTCTGACCACCAGCATTGCTGGCATTGATGCCTTTATGCGCGACCCACGCGGTGTGTTGACCCATGCCGAAGGCGGCACGGTTGCGGTTTTTGCCGACAACGCGCCGGCGTTCTACGCAATCACGCCGGAACGCCTGGCACAGCTTCTGGAGATTGAAGCGCAACTGTCACGCCCGGCGAGCGATATCACGCTGGACAACCAGTTCTTTGATGAGCCGGTCAACGCCCCCGTGACCGTTCCGATGGGAAAATTTGCCCTGTACGCGGGCTGGCAGCCGGATGCGGATTTTCAGCGGCAGGCCGCGCTGTGGGGCATTGCGCTAACCCAGCCGGCCACCGCGGAAGAGCTCGCCGCGTTTACCGCCTGGTGGCAGGCGGAAGGTAAAGTCTTCACCCATATTCAATGGCAGCAAAAGCTCGCGCGTCATCTTCAAATTACCCGCGCCGGCAACAACGGCCAGCCCAAACGCGATATCAACGCGTTTTCCGAACCGGATAAACAGATCCCCAGCGGATTCCGAGGTGCGAAATGAAGAACGTCGGCGACCTGATGAAACGTCTGCAAAAAATGATGCCTGCCAACGTGAAGCCCGCGTTCACCACGGGCGAAGAGCTGCTGGCGTGGCAAAAAGAGCAAGGTGAGATCCGCGCCGCCGCGCTCGCCAGGGAAAACCGGGCGATGAAAATGCAGCGCACCTTTAACCGCTCCGGTATCCGTCCCCTGCACCAGAACTGCTCGTTCGATAACTATAAAGTCGAAACCAACGGACAAATGAACGCCCTTGCCGCCGCCCGTCAGTACGTGGATGAATTCGACGGCAATATCGCCAGCTTCATCTTTAGCGGCAAGCCGGGTACCGGAAAAAACCACCTTGCAGCCGCCATCTGCAACGAGCTGCTTCTGCGGGGTAAATCGGTTCTTATCATCACCGTGGCCGATATCATGTCCGCGATGAAAGACACCTTCAGCAACCGCGAAACCAGCGAAGAGCAATTGCTCAACGATCTGAGCAATGTCGATTTACTGGTCATCGACGAGATTGGCGTTCAGACAGAATCCCGCTATGAAAAAGTGATCATCAACCAGATTGTCGACCGCCGCTCCTCGTCCAAACGCCCCACCGGCATGCTGACGAACCACAATATCGACGAGATGACCCGCCTGCTGGGTGAACGCGTCATGGACCGCATGAAGCTGGGTAACAGTCTCTATGTCATCTTCGACTGGGAAAGTTACCGCAGCCGCGTTACCGGCAAAGAGTATTAAGACAGTTCCAGGAATCGCCACCTGGGCACAGGTATATACTGGAACCCCTTCGGCCCAAAACGGACCTTTTTGAGAGAGCCATGATGAAAAAACAGATTCTAATCAGCACCTTTTTAGGCGCGCTGCTGGTGACCGGCGCAGCGCAAGCGGCGTCCTGGCAGGAGTCCCTGTCAAGCGCGGCAAATGAGCTGACCAAAGAGAGCAGCAGCTCTCAGGGTGGACTCTCCGCCTCTTCCCTCACCAGCCTGCTGGGCAACAGCTCTCAGAGCCTTAGCGCGGGCACGATGAACAACGCGGCGGGGATTCTGGAATATTGCGCGAAGCAAAAGCTGGCCTCAGTGACCGACGCGAAAAACGTGAAAAACCAGGTGCTGGGTAAACTGGGTCTGGATACCCAGGAGCAAAAAGCGGACACCAACTATATGGACGGCATTCAGGGCCTGCTTAACGCGCAAAACGGGCAGCAGCTTAACCTGAGCACCCTCGGCAACTCTTCTCTGGCAAAACAGGTGAAAACCAAAGCCTGCGATCTGGTGCTGAAACAAGGCGTTAATTTCATCTCCTGATCCACCCCTTTTTCTGCCACAACACGCCGCGTTTAATGCGATAGTCTTGCAACGCGGCGCTAAACGAACGTTTTTCCCACCTGCCACCGTCTCAGCGTCCGTTTGTCAGGATGCGACCTTCTTCATAAAAACGATTTTCTAAACCAAATCCTAACAACAGCACACTTTCGTGACACTAAAATTGCAGCTTAACGACATCGCAATTACATTGTATGACCCAAAAAATAAACAGTTAGCCAGCGAAGCACCTGGCGTCATGAGGATATGCTGTTGTCAGAATTCATGTCTCTTATCCTTTTTCTGGCTTCTGTCGGCGTTTACGCCTGGAAAGCCGGCCGTCACACCTGGTGGTTTATCGCCACGCTGGTGGTACTCGGCATTTTTATTATTTTAAACATTACCTTATACGCCAGCGACTACTTTACCGGTGACGGTATTAACGATGCGGTGCTCTACACGCTAACGAACAGCCTGACGGGCGCGGGTGTGGGCAAGTACATTCTTCCGGGGCTCGGCCTTATCGTCGCGCTGGTGACGATTTTTGGCGCGCTGGCCTGGGTGCTGCGTCGACGTCGCCATCTTCCGCACCATCATGGCTACAGCCTGCTGGCGTTATTCCTGGCGCTGGCCTCCGTCGACGCCAGCCCGGCGTTCCATCAGATCACCGAGCTGGTGAAATCCCAGTCGCGCGACGGCGATCCGGATTTCGCGGCTTACTACAAAGAACCGTCCAAAACGATCGCCAGCCCGAAGCTCAACCTGGTCTACATCTACGGTGAAAGCCTGGAACGCACGTACTTTGATAACGATGCCTTCCCGAACCTGACGCCAGACCTGGGCGCGCTGAAAAACGAAGGGCTCGACTTCAGCCACACCATGCAGCTGCCGGGTACGGACTATACGATTGCCGGAATGGTTGCCTCCCAGTGCGGTATCCCGCTGTTCGCGCCTTTTGAAGGTAACGCCTCAGCCTCGATGTCGACGTTCTTCCCCCAGAATATTTGCCTCGGCGATATCCTGAAAAACTCCGGCTACGAAAACTATTTTGTGCAGGGGGCAAACCTGCGCTTTGCCGGAAAAGACGTGTTCCTGAAATCCCACGGTTTTGACCACCTGTATGGCTCAGAAGAGTTAAAAACGACGGTTGCCGATCCGAGCTACCGTAACGACTGGGGCTTCTATGACGATACGGTACTCAACGAAACCTGGAAGAAATTCGAGGAGCTTTCCCGCGCGGGCAAGCGTTTCTCCCTCTTTGCGCTGACGGTGGACACCCACCATCCGGACGGGTTCGTCTCGCGCAGCTGCAAACGCAAAAGCTATGACGTGGATGGCAAAAACAACACGTCTTTCAGCGCCGTGACCTGCAGCCAGGAGCACATTGCCGCGCTGGTCGAGAAAATCAAAGCCTCGCCCTGGTTTAAAAACACGGTCATCGTCGTTTCGTCTGACCATCTGGCGATGAAAAACAGCGCATGGGATCGGCTCAACAAGCAGGATCGCAGCAACCTGTTCTTCGTCCTGCGCGGCGACCAGCCGCAGCAGGAGGTCATCGCCACCAAACGCAACTCCATGGATAACGGCGCAACCGTGCTGGACATTCTGGGCGGCGACAACTTTATTGGCCTGGGCCGCAGCACGCTGTCGGGGCAATCCCTGTCGGAAGTGTTCCTCAACATGAAGGATAAAATCCTCGCCTGGAAGCCAGACATTATCCGCCTGTGGAACTTCCCGAAAGAGATGAAGGACTTCACCGTCGATCGGGATAAAAACACGATTGCCTTCTCGGGCAGCAGCTTCCGTCTACCGCTGCTGGTGCGCGTGTCGGCGGGGCGCGTCGAGCCGCTGCCGGAAAGCGAATATTCCGCGCCGCTGCGCTATCAGCTGGCAGATTTTGCCCCACGCGATAATTTCGTCTGGGTCGACAGATGTTACAAGATGGGCCAGCTCTGGTCGCAGCCGCTGGCGCTTTCTACCGACTGGTGCGTCTCTCAGGGTCAGCTCGGCGGGGAGCAAACCGTACAGCACGTGGATAAAGCCCAGTGGAAAGGCAAAACCGCGTTTAACGATACGGTGATTGATACCGCGCGCTATCAGCGTAACGTCGACATGCTGAAAATCAGCGATAACGACATTCGCTACAAAGCGGACAGCTTTATCTTTAACGTGGCCGGCGCGCCCGAGGAAGTGAAGCAGTTTAGCGGCATCTCGCGTCCGGAGTCCTGGGGGCGCTGGTCCAACGCGCAGCTGGGCAATGAGGTGAAAATTGAGTACGCCCATCCCCTGCCGGAACAATTCGACCTGGTGATCACCGCCAGAGCGTATGGCCCCAACGCTAACAAGCCCGTACCGGTTCGCGTGGGCAGCCAGGAGCAGATGCTGACGCTCGGGAACGACGTGAGCACGCACACGCTGCATTTTGAGAACCCATCGCGCAGCAATACCCTGGTGATCGTGCCGCCGGATCCGCAGTCCACCAATGAAGGGAATATTCTCGGCCATTCACCGCGCGAGCTCGGCATTGGCATGGTCGAAATTAAAATTGTGAGTCGCGCAGGCTAATGGTCGACCTTAACCTCACCGTCCGCCCCACGCGTCCCGGCGACGTTGCCTCCCTTCCCGCCATTGAACGCGCGGCGGGCGAGCGCTTTCGTGAAAGCCCGGATCTCGCCTGGCTTGCCGACGGTGAGGTTATTTCCGCTGAGCAGCACCTTGAATATGCCGAACGTGGGCTAAGCTGGCTGGCGCTGGCGAACGGCCAGCCCGTCGGGTTTATCCTCGCCGAGGCCCACCCTTCATCACTGTTTATTGTCGAACTCTCGGTTGATCTGGACTGGCAGGGAAAAGGGATCGGCAGGCAGCTTATCGCCTGCGTGGCAGACCATGCCCGCACGCTGGGGCTGGCGTCGCTGACGTTGACGACGTTCAGGGACGTACCGTGGAACGCGCCGTTCTATGCAAAGCTGGGGTTTGAATACGTAGCTGAACTCACGCCTGAACTGCGTGAAAAACGTGAAGAAGAAGCAGCGCACGGCTTAGCGTATAACTCCCGCTGTGCCATGCGTCTGCCGCTTTGATATCGCCCGGTGGCGCTGCGCTTACCGGGCCTGCAACAACCTTCCGTAGGCCGGCTAAGGCGTAGCCGCCACCCGGCACAACGCACAGGGTTAGAACGTTTCCCAGTTATCGCCTGAATCGGCCGTCGCGGTTTTACGCGCCATCACCGGCGTGGAAACCGCTTTAGCCGCAGCGAATTCGCGCGCTTTCATCTGCTCCTGCTGAATGCGGAATACCGCCACGGCCTGAGTCAGACGGCTCGCCTGCTCTTCCAGTGCGGCCGCCGCTGCGGCAGATTCCTCTACCAGCGAGGCGTT
The DNA here is from genome assembly GCF_014930495.1 of Enterobacter cloacae complex sp. S3. Lineage (NCBI taxonomy): Bacteria > Pseudomonadati > Pseudomonadota > Gammaproteobacteria > Enterobacterales > Enterobacteriaceae > Enterobacter > Enterobacter cloacae complex sp. S3. The sequence goes on from NZ_JADBRD010000019.1 coordinate 151,799, forward strand.
CTGCTGGGTCACGCGATCCATCTCAGCGACCGCCAGACCCACCTGGTCGATACCGCGGCTCTGCTCGTCAGACGCAGAGGCGATTTCACCCATGATGTCCGTTACGCGGGTCACCGCGTTCACGATCTCACCCATGGTTTCACCGGCGCTTTCTACCAGCGTTGAGCCCACTTCCACGCGGCCCACGGAGTCTTCAATCAGGCTCTTGATTTCGCGAGCCGCCTGGGCGCTGCGCTGGGCCAGGTTACGCACTTCACCTGCCACCACCGCAAAACCACGGCCCTGCTCGCCCGCACGCGCCGCTTCTACCGCCGCGTTCAGTGCCAGAATGTTGGTCTGGAAGGCAATGCCGTCGATCACGCTGATAATGTCGGCAATTTTCTGCGAACTACCCGCGATATCGCGCATGGTCTGCACCACGTTATCCACCACTTTGCCGCCTTTCTGCGCGGTTTCAGAAGCGCTCAGCGCAAGGTGGCTCGCCTGACGGGCGTTTTCGGCGTTCTGCTTAACGGTTGCCGTCAGCTGCTCCATGCTGGCAGCGGTCTCTTCCAGGGAAGCGGCCTGCTGTTCAGTACGGGAAGAGAGGTCGTTATTGCCCATCGCAATTTCGCTCGCGCCGCTGTAGATCGCGTTCGCGCCGTTACGCACGTCGCCGACGGTACGCACCAGCTCACTCTGCATATGGCGCAGCGAGTCGGCCAGTTCACCCATCTCGTTGGTGCCCTGAACCTCAATGCGCTTCACCAGGTCGCCGCTGGCGATATGGCGAATGTTGTCGATCAGACGATTCAGCGGAGAGATCAGCGTCTGCTTGATGTTGAGCCAGACGGCCACGATCACCACCAGCACGGCAATCAGGACGCTGATCAGCACCCAGATAGCCTGGCTGTAGGAGCTGTTGCTGTCTTCGACCGCCGTCTGATATAGCTTGTCGTTCTGCTGCAGGTAGCTCACATACTGCTTCTCAAAACCGTCCTGATAGCTCTGGGTCGGCTGGTCGAAGAAGGCGTTGATTTTGCCGGCACCCAGCAGCTGAATCAGCTCCGCCAGCGCACCGTGGTAAATATCATAGTTACGCTTGATCTCCATGGCATCCGCATCGCTTTGACGCGGATCGCGCGGCAGGGCTTCGTAGGCAGCCCAGTTTTTTTCCGCCTGTTTCAGAGACGTAGACGCGATTTGCATCAAATCGTTAACGGTCGCGCCGCTGCCGATATTGCTCTGATCCATCATGTAGCGGATACCCGCACGGTTCAGGGTATTACGGGTTTGCAGCAACGCTACCCAGCTGGCGTTCAGCGTGGATTGTTGCTGGCGAATGGTTTGCAGGACGGTGAAATTCTCTTTGTCATTCTTAAGGGCATTAAAGAAAAGACCACCGGACGTGAGTTGTAAAAGGCCAAATATCGCTAAAACCAGCATTAAGCTGGTGACAATCTTGATACGGTTTAACATGTTTTCTCTTTCCTCAGACAGATACAGAATTTTCGGCCTGGAAAGGGAAAACTTTACGAAAATCATCCTGGAATTTGTGGTTTTTACTCTTCTTCCCGCGCTGCGTTATGCCGGTTTCCGAGTTCAATAAACTCTTCCAGCAGCGCCGTCAGCTGTTTCATCTTCTCCGGCGTGTATTCCGCCTCGATCTGCTGATACGCCTCTTCGACCTGCGCCTGGGCGTGTTCATATAGCGCATTCCCCTCTTTGGTCAGCGACACGTACAGCTTGCGCTGGTCGTTCACCGGCTTTAGGCGCAGCACCAGGCCGTCGCGCTCCATACGCGTCAGGATGCCGGTCAGGCTCGGGCGAAGGATGCAGGTGCGAAACGCCAGATCGTGAAAATCCATCGACGGATGTTCAGCCAGCACGCGCACGATGCGCCACTGCTGCTCGGTCAGGTTATGGCGCTTCACGATCGGGCGGAAGTACGACATCGCCGCTTCCCGCGCCTGCAGCAGCGCGATGGTTAATGAATCATGCATAGCCTTTCCCCTTCCCATCATTAACAAGTAAACAATCCCTAAAAGATGATTTTATAAACAACACGTTTTCCGTCAAAAAGTCTAACAGAAACCCATCAATTTTATTAAGCATATGATTTTATTATCAATAAAACCCTATATGTAAATTTATTGTTATTCACATCACAAATCTTTCACTTCTGATTGCGAAATAAACAGCAAAAGCATAAAACCAGATCATTAACATATTAATGAAATCACAACCCGGACCACCGGGGTGAGGAGTATATGAATGAAAGGTACCGTTTTTGCCGTCGCCCTCAACCATCAAAGCCAGCGTGAAGCCTGGCGTGAGGCCTTTGAAAAAGCTCCCTACAACACGCCGCCGAAAACAGCGGTGTGGTTTATCAAACCGCATAACACGGTGATCCGCGCGGGCGAGCCGATCCCCTTCCCGCACGGGGAAACGGTATTAAGCGGCGCGACGGTGGCGCTGGTCGTGGGCAAAACCGCCAGCAAGGTGCGCGTGGAGGACGCCGCGGCGTACATCGCGGGATATGCGCTCGCCAACGAGGTGAGCCTGCCGGAAGAGAGCTTCTACCGCCCGGCCATCAAGGCCAAATGCCGGGACGGATTTTGCCCGCTCGGCGAACTTGTCGCCGTGGATAACGTGGATAACCTGACCATCATCACCGAGATCAACGGCCGCGAAGCGGACCACTGGAGCACGGCCGATCTTCAGCGCAGCGCCGCCGAACTGCTGAGCGCCCTGAGCGAGTTCGCCACCCTCAATCCCGGCGATGCGATCCTGCTCGGCACCCCGCAAAGCCGCGTGGAGATCCGCCCGGGCGATCGCGTGCGCGTTCTGGCGGAAGGTTTTCCGCTGCTGGAAAACCCGGTGGTGGATGAACGCGACGTCGCTTTCACGCACAGCACGCCGCCGCACGCCACGCTGTTTGCCCTCGGTCTGAACTATGCCGACCACGCCAGCGAGCTGGACTTCAAGCCGCCCACCGAGCCGCTGGTATTTATCAAAGCCCCGAACACCTTCAACGGCGACGGCCAGACGTCGGTGCGCCCGAACAATATTGAATACATGCATTACGAAGCGGAGCTGGTGGTGGTCATCGGCAAAACCGCGCGTAAGGTCAGCGAAGCCGAGGCGATGGACTGTGTTGCGGGCTATACGGTCTGCAACGACTACGCCATCCGCGACTACCTGGAAAACTACTACCGCCCGAACCTGCGGGTAAAAAGCCGGGACGGGCTGACCCCCATTTCCCCAAACATCGTGCCAAAAGAAGCCATCCCCGATCCGCACAACCTCACCCTGCGCACCTTCGTCAACGGCGAGCTGCGGCAGGAAGGCACCACCGCCGATCTCATTTTTAGCATCCCGTACCTGATTGCGTACCTGAGCGATTTTATGACCCTGCAGCCGGGCGACATGATTGCCACCGGCACGCCGAAGGGGCTGTCCGACGTGGTGCCGGGCGATGAGGTAGTGGTGGAAGTGGAAGGCGTGGGACGCCTGGTGAACCGGATTGTCAGCGAGGAGACTGCAAAATGAAAAAGATTAACCACTGGATCAACGGTAAAAACGTCGCCGGAAGCGAGTACTTCCACACTACCAACCCGGCCTCCGGCGAGGTATTAGCGGAAGTCGCCGCCGGCGGTGAAGCTGAAGTTCACCAGGCCGTCGCCGCCGCCAAAGAGGCGTTCCCGAAATGGGCCAACCTGCCGATGAAGGAGCGCGCGCGCCTGATGCGTCGTCTGGGTGACCTGATCGACCAGAACGTGCCCGAGATCGCCGCCATGGAAACCGCCGACACCGGCCTGCCGATCCACCAGACCAAAAACGTGCTGATCCCGCGCGCCTCACACAACTTCGAGTTCTTCGCCGAGGTGTGCCAGCAGATGAACGGCAAAACCTACCCGGTCGACGACAAGATGCTCAACTACACCCTGGTGCAGCCGGTGGGCGTCTGCGCGCTGGTGTCGCCGTGGAACGTGCCGTTTATGACCGCCACCTGGAAGGTCGCGCCGTGCCTGGCACTCGGAAACACCGCGGTGCTGAAGATGTCTGAACTCTCCCCGCTGACCGCCGACCGTCTGGGCGAGCTGGCGCTGGAGGCGGGCATTCCTGCGGGCGTGCTCAACGTGGTGCAGGGTTACGGCGCGACGGCAGGCGACGCGCTGGTGCGCCACCACGACGTGCGCGCGGTCTCCTTCACCGGCGGCACCGCCACCGGGCGCAACATCATGAAAAACGCCGGGCTGAAGAAGTACTCCATGGAGCTGGGCGGCAAATCCCCGGTGCTGATTTTTGAAGATGCCGATATCGAGCGCGCGCTGGACGCCGCCCTGTTCACCATCTTCTCGATCAACGGCGAGCGCTGCACCGCGGGCTCGCGCATCTTTATCCAGCAGAGCATCTACCCGGAATTCGTGAAGCGCTTTGCCGAGCGCGCCAACCGCCTGCGCGTGGGCGACCCGACCGATCCGAACACCCAGATTGGCGCGCTGATCAGCCAGCAGCACTGGGAGAAGGTTTCCGGCTACATCCGTCTCGGCATCGAGGAAGGCGCAACCCTGCTGGCGGGCGGCCCGGACAAACCAGCCGATCTGCCTGCGCACCTGAAGGGCGGCAACTTCCTGCGACCAACCGTGCTGGCGGACGTCGACAACCGCATGCGCGTGGCCCAGGAAGAAATCTTCGGCCCGGTGGCCTGCCTGCTGCCGTTTAAGGACGAAGCGGAAGGCCTGCGCCTGGCCAACGACGTGGAGTACGGCCTGGCGTCGTACATCTGGACTCAGGACGTCAGCAAGGTGCTGCGCCTGGCGCGCAGCATCGAAGCGGGCATGGTGTTCGTGAACACCCAGAACGTGCGCGACCTGCGCCAGCCGTTTGGCGGCGTGAAGGCCTCCGGCACCGGCCGCGAGGGCGGCGAGTACAGCTTCGAGGTATTCGCGGAGATGAAGAACGTCTGCATCTCCATGGGCGACCATCCGATTCCAAAATGGGGGATCTGACCATGGGTAAATTAGCGTTAGCGGCGAAAATCACCCACGTACCGTCGATGTACCTCTCCGAGCTGCCGGGTAAAAACCACGGCTGTCGGCAGTCGGCCATCGATGGGCATAAAGAGATCGGCAAGCGCTGCCGCGAGCTGGGCGTGGACACCATCATCGTGTTCGACACCCACTGGCTGGTGAACAGCGCGTACCACATCAACTGTGCGGACCATTTTGCGGGCGTCTACACCAGCAACGAGCTGCCGCACTTTATCCGCGACATGACCTACGACTACGACGGCAACCCGGAACTCGGCCAGCTGATCGCCGACGAGGCGGTGAAGCTCGGCGTGCGCGCCAAAGCGCACAACATCCCGAGCCTCAAGCTGGAGTACGGCACGCTGGTGCCGATGCGCTACATGAATGCGGATAAGCACTTCAAAGTGGTCTCCATCTCGGCGTTCTGCACGGTTCACGACTTTGCCGACAGCCGCAGGCTGGGCGAGGCCATCGTCAGCGCCATCGAAAAATACGACGGCACCGTGGCGGTACTCGCCAGCGGCTCGCTGTCGCACCGCTTTATCGACGACCAGCGCGCGGAGGAAGGGATGAACAGCTACACCCGCGAGTTTGACCGTCAGATGGACGAACGCGTGGTGAAGCTGTGGCGCGAAGGCCAGTTTAAGGAGTTTTGCAGCATGCTGCCGGAGTACGCCGACTACTGCTACGGCGAGGGCAACATGCACGACACGGTGATGCTGCTGGGGATGCTCGGCTGGGACAAATACGACGGCAAGGTGGAGTTCCTCACCGAGCTGTTCGCCAGCTCCGGCACCGGCCAGGTCAACGCCGTTTTCCCGCTGCCCGCGTAAGGAGCCACCATGCCGCACTTTATTGCTGAATGTACCGACAACATCCGCGAGCAGGCCGACCTGCCGGGGCTGTTTGCCAAAGTAAACGAGGCGCTGGCCGCCACGGGCATCTTCCCCATCGGCGGCATCCGCAGCCGCGCCCACTGGCTGGACACCTGGCAGATGGCCGACGGCAGGCACGATTACGCCTTTGTGCATATGACGCTGAAGATTGGCTCCGGGCGCAGCCTGGAGAGCCGGGAAGCCGTGGGGGAGATGCTGTTTGCGCTGATCAAAACGCACTTCTCGGCGCTAATGGCGAGCCGCTATCTGGCGCTGTCGTTCGAGCTCGAGGAGCTGCATCCGACGCTCAATTACAAACAAAACAACGTGCACGCGTTGTTTAAGTAATACCGTCCCCTCTCCCTTTGGGAGAGGGTTAGGGTGAGGGGATACCTCTGCGGCCCGATGCCCTCACCCCGTCCCTCTCCCACGGGGAGAGGGAGAAAACAAACGTAAAACAGGATATCGCCATGCTCGACAAACACACCCATACCCTGATCGCCCATCGCCTGCATCAGGCGGAACAATCCCGGGAGCAGATCCGCGCGATCTCGCTGGACTACCCGGAGATCACGATTGAAGACGCCTACGCCGTCCAGCGCGAATGGGTCAGCCTGAAAATCGCCGAAGGCCGCGTGCTGAAGGGCCACAAGATCGGCCTGACCTCCAAAGCGATGCAGGCCAGCTCGCAGATCAGCGAGCCGGACTACGGCGCGCTGCTGGACGACATGTTCTTCCACGACGGCAGCGACATTCCCGTCGATCGCTTTATCGTTCCGCGCATCGAAGTGGAGCTGGCGTTCGTGCTGGCAAAGCCGCTGCGCGGACCGAACTGCACCATCTTCGACGTCTACAACGCTACGGACTACGTCATCCCCGCGCTGGAGCTGATCGACGCCCGCTGCCACAACGTTGATCCGGAAACCCAGCGCCCGCGCAAGGTGTTCGACACCATCTCTGATAACGCCGCCAACGCGGGGGTGATCCTCGGCGGCCGCCCGATTAAGCCCGACGAACTGGATCTGCGCTGGATCTCCGCCCTGCTCTACCGCAACGGCGTGATCGAAGAGACCGGCGTCGCCGCAGGCGTGCTTAACCACCCGGCGAACGGCGTGGCGTGGCTGGCGAACAAGCTGGCACCGTACGACGTGCAGCTTGAGCCCGGCCAGATTATTCTCGGCGGCTCGTTTACCCGCCCGGTGCCCGCCAGCAGAGGCGACACCTTCCACGTCGACTACGGCAACATGGGCTCCATCAGCTGCCGCTTTGTGTAAGGAGACAACCATGCAAAACGCATTCAAAGCGGCGCTGAAGGCGGGCCGCCCGCAAATCGGTTTATGGCTGGGGCTCACCAGCAGCTACAGCGCCGAGCTGCTGGCCGGGGCAGGCTTCGACTGGCTGCTGATCGACGGCGAGCACGCGCCGAACAGCGTGCAAACCGTGTTAACCCAATTACAGGCCATCGCGCCCTATCCCAGCCAGCCGGTGGTGCGCCCGTCGTGGAACGACCCGGTGCAGATAAAACAGTTGCTGGACGTGGGCGCGCAAACCCTGCTGGTGCCGATGGTGCAAAACGCCGACGAAGCGCGGCTGGCGGTACGTGCCACCCGCTACCCGCCCGCGGGCATTCGCGGGGTCGGAAGCGCCCTGGCGCGCGCCTCGCGCTGGAACCGCATCCCGGATTACCTGCAGCAGGCCAACGACGCCATGTGCGTGCTGGTGCAGATTGAAACCCGCGAGGCGCTAAAAAATCTGCCGCAGATCCTGGACGTGGAAGGCGTCGACGGCGTGTTTATCGGCCCGGCGGATCTGAGCGCCGACATGGGCTTTGCCGGCAATCCGCAGCACCCGGAGGTGCAGGCCGCCATCGCGCAGGCTATCGCGCAGATCCTCAGCGCGGGCAAAGCGCCCGGCATCCTGATGGCGAACGAGCCGCTGGCGAAACGCTACCTCGAGCTTGGCGCGCTGTTTGTCGCCGTCGGCGTCGACACCACCCTGCTCGCCCGCGGCGCCGAAGCGCTGGCGGCACGCTTTATCGAACAACCGGTTACGTCAGTTAATAACAATAAATCCGTCTACTAAACGTAAGATCTGGAGCGCACCATGACGACCTCTACCCTGCAAACCCATGATAATAAAGCTGTTGAACATCGCGCCATTAACAAGCTGTTCCGACGCCTGATCGTCTTTCTCTTCATCCTGTTTGTCTTTTCGTTTCTCGATCGCATCAACATCGGCTTTGCCGGGCTGACGATGGGCAAAGATCTGGGCCTTACGTCGACCATGTTTGGCCTGGCCGCGACGCTGTTTTACGTCACCTACGTGCTGTGCGGGATCCCGAGCAACATCATGCTGGCGAAGATCGGCGCGCGGCGCTGGATCGCCGGGATCATGGTGGTGTGGGGCATCGCCTCCACCTGCACCATGTTTGCCACCAGCCCTGAAACGCTCTACGTTCTGCGCATGCTGGTGGGCATTGCCGAAGCGGGCTTCCTGCCGGGGATCCTGGTCTACCTCACATGGTGGTTCCCGGCCTATCACCGCGCCCGCGCCAACGCGCTGTTTATGATCGCCATGCCGGTGACCATGATGCTCGGCTCGATCCTCTCCGGCTACATTCTGGCGATGGATGGGCTGTGGAACCTGAAGGGCTGGCAGTGGCTGTTCCTGCTGGAGGGGCTGCCGTCGGTGGTGCTCGGCGTGGTGACCTGGTTTTATCTCAACGACACGCCGGATCAAGCTACCTGGCTCGACGACGACGAAAAGCAGGCGCTGAAAACGATGATCGCCCGCGAGCAGGAGGTCGCCATTGTCCAGTCCGTCACGCCGCGATCGACGCTGCGCGAAGTGCTGACCCCGGCGGTGCTGCTCTACACGCTGGCCTACTTCTGCCTGACCAACACGCTCAGCGCCATCAACATCTGGACGCCGCAGATCCTGCAAAGCTTCAACACGGGAAGCAGCAATATCGTCATCGGCCTGCTGGCGGCGATCCCGCAGTTTTGCACCATTCTCGGGATGATCTGGTGGAGCCGACGCTCCGACAGGCTGAAAGAGCGAAAAAAGCACACCATCCTGCCGTACCTGTTCGCCGCGGCGGGATGGATGCTGGCCTCGGCCACCGATCACAGCCTGATCCAGCTGCTTGGCATCATTATGGCCTCAACCGGATCCTTTACCGCCATGGCGATATTCTGGACCACGCCGGATCGGGTGATTAGCCTGCAGTCCCGCGCGGTGGCGCTGGCGGTGATCAACGCCATCGGCAACGTCGGATCCGCCGTCAGCCCGCTGCTGATCGGCATTCTGCGTGATGCGACCGGCAGCTTCAGCTCCGGACTGTGGTTTGTGGCCGGGCTGCTGGTGGTCGGCGCGCTGGTGCTGACGCGCATCCCGATGACGCAGCGCGAAAGCCTTGAGCGCGAGCCGGGCGTCGCGGCGCATAAGATCCACTAGGGAGCCGCCATGTGCCAGAGCCCCATTACCAACATCGACATCAGCAAGGAGTACGACGAAAGTCTGGGCACCGACGATGTGCACTACCAGTCGTTCGCGCGCATGGCGGCCTTTTTTGGCCGCGACATGCAGGCGCACCGTCACGACCAGTATTTTCAGATGCACTTTCTCGATACCGGGCAGATTGAGCTCCAGCTCGACGATCACCGCTACTCGGTGCAGGCTCCGCTGTTCGTCCTCACGCCGCCGTCGGTGCCGCACGCGTTTATCACCGAATCCGACAGCGACGGACACGTGCTGACGGTGCGCGAGGATCTGATCTGGCCGCTGCTGGAGGTGCTCTACCCCGGCACGCGGGAAGCGTTTGGCCTGCCGGGGATCTGCCTGTCGCTGGCCGACAGGCCGGACGAGCTGGCGGCGCTGAAGCACTACTGGCAGCTTATCGCCCGGGAATCCACGGAACAGCTGCCGGGGCGCGAACATACTCTGGTCCTGCTGGCGCAGGCGGTGTTTACCCTGCTGCTGCGCAACGCGAAGCTCGACGACCACGCTTCGGGCGGCATGCGCGGCGAGCTGAAGCTGTTCCAGCGCTTTACCCAGCTGATAGATGCCCACTACCACCAGCACTGGACTGTGCCGGAATACGCCAGCGAGCTGCACCTGACCGAATCCCGCCTGACCGATATCTGCCGCCGCTTCGCCAACCGACCGCCGAAGCGGCTGATCTTCGACCGCCAGCTGCGGGAAGCCAGGCGGCTGCTGCTCTTCTCCGACAGCGCGGTCAGCGACATTGCCTGGCAGCTGGGGTTTAAGGATCCGGCCTATTTTGCCCGTTTTTTTAATCGCTTAGTGGGGTGTTCGCCGAGCGCGTATCGGGCGCAGAAAGTACCGGTGTCGCCTGTTCCCCTCTCCCAAAGGGAGAGGGAGTAACCGTCCCCTCTCCCTTTGGGAGAGGGTTAGGGTGAGGGAAATCACACTCTGCGATCTCTCGCGAAAAGTACTCGTCGTTGTCCCAATCGTCCCTTCACGCTCCGCCCCTCTCAGGCTTCAATTAAACAACAAAAACAAAACATAAATTTAACAACTCTATTCCGATACGAGGTCCCTATGAAGCCTGAAGATTTCCGCGCTGATGCCAAACGTCCGTTAACCGGCGAAGAGTATTTAAAAAGCCTGCAGGACGGCCGTGAGATTTACATCTACGGCGAGCGCGTCAAAGACGTCACCACCCACCCGGCGTTTCGCAACGCGGCGGCCTCCATCGCGCAGATGTACGACGCGCTGCACAAGCCGGAGATGCAGGACACGCTCTGCTGGGGCACCGACACCGGCAGCGGCGGCTATACCCACAAGTTCTTCCGCGTGGCGAAAAGCGCCGACGACCTGCGCCAGCAGCGCGACGCCATCGCCGAGTGGTCGCGCCTGAGCTACGGCTGGATGGGCCGCACGCCGGATTACAAAGCCGCGTTCGGCTGCGCGCTCGGCGCCAACCCGGCCTTCTACGGCCAGTTCGAACAGAACGCCCGCAACTGGTACACCCGCATTCAGGAAACCGGCCTGTACTTCAACCACGCCATCGTTAACCCGCCGATCGACCGCCACAAGCCGGCGGACGAGGTGAAAGACGTCTACATCAAGCTGGAGAAAGAGACCGACGCCGGGATTATCGTCAGCGGCGCGAAAGTGGTGGCAACCAACTCGGCGCTGACCCACTACAACATGATCGGCTTCGGCTCCGCGCAGGTGATGGGCGAAAACCCGGACTTCGCGCTGATGTTCGTCGCGCCGATGGATGCCGAAGGCGTGAAGCTGATCTCCCGCGCCTCTTACGAGATGGTGGCAGGCGCAACCGGATCCCCGTACGACTACCCGCTCTCCAGCCGCTTCGACGAGAACGACGCGATCCTGGTGATGGATCATGTGCTGATCCCGTGGGAAAACGTGCTGATCTACCGCGATTTCGACCGCTGCCGTCGCTGGACGATGGAAGGCGGCTTTGCGCGGATGTACCCGCTGCAGGCCTGCGTTCGCCTGGCGGTGAAGCTCGACTTCATCACCGCCCTGCTGAAGAAATCCCTGGAGTGCACCGGCACCCTGGAGTTCCGCGGCGTGCAGGCCGATCTCGGCGAAGTGGTGGCCTGGCGCAACATGTTCTGGGCGCTGAGCGACTCCATGTGCTCCGAAGCCACCCCGTGGGTCAACGGCGCGTATCTGCCGGATCACGCCGCGCTGCAAACCTACCGCGTGATGGCGCCGATGGCCTACGCGAAGATCAAGAACATCATCGAGCGTAACGTGACGTCCGGGCTGATCTACCTGCCGTCCAGCGCCCGGGATCTGAACAACCCGCAGATCGACCAGTATCTGGCGAAGTACGTGCGCGGCTCCAACGGCATGGATCACGTCGAACGCATCAAGATTTTGAAGCTGATGTGGGACGCCATCGGCAGCGAGTTTGGCGGCCGTCACGAGCTGTACGAAATCAACTACTCCGGCAGCCAGGATGAGATCCGCCTGCAGTGTCTGCGCCAGGCGCAAAGCTCCGGCAACATGGACAAGATGATGGCGATGGTTGACCGCTGCATGTCCGAATACGACCAGCACGGCTGGACGGTGCCGCACCTGCACAACAACAGCGATATCAACATGCTCGACAAGCTGCTGAAATAGCGCAGCGGGAGGTTGCAATGCATTCAGATGAACAACGCCTGCGTTTTCGCGACGCAATGAGCAGCCTGTCGGCGGCGGTTAATGTGATCACCACCGAGGGCGAGGCGGGCCGCTGCGGCATTACTGCCACCGCCGTCTGTTCGGTCACGGACACCCCGCCGTCGGTTATGGTGTGCATCAACGCCAACAGCGCCATGAACCCGGTATTTCAGGGCAACGGCAGGCTGTGCGTTAACGTGCTGAACCACGAACAGGAGATCATGGCTCGCCATTTTGCGGGGATGACCGGTATGACGATGGAGGAGCGCTTTACCCTCTCCTGCTGGCAGAAAGGACCGCTGGCGCAGCCGGTGCTCAAGGGCGCGCTCGCCAGCCTTGAGGGCGAGATTAGCCAGGTGCAAACCATCGGCACGCATCTTGTCTACCTTGTTGAAGTTAAGAACATCATTCTGAGTGACGCGGGACACGGTCTGATCTACTTCAAGCGCCGTTTCCACCCGGTCATGCTGGAGGCGGAAGCCGCCGTGTGATCCCCCCCTCGCGCTGGCCTTTTTTTCCGGCCAGCGCCGCTTTCTACAAAAACTCCTAAGGTTTCCGCTAAATCACGCCGTTATATACCCATAAGAGAAATTTTCTGTGACTGAATACTGACACCCTTTGTCAGTGCATCCGCATCATTCAGCGCATACCTAAATATACAGGATGACCTTATGGCTAAAACGACGCGGAGCCGCTCGGCTGAACGTCTGGTCGATATTCTGGTTGAGCTACATTTAAACGGTGTGGTAAACCGCAGTGCGCTAATGGAAAAATTTAAAATTACCGAGCGTACCGTCTACCGGGATTTAAATGCCCTCTCTCCCATTGTTGAGCATACCGGTAACGGGCTATATCGGCTGATCCATTCTGCACAATCGCCCGGCGGACAAGGCTTACATCACACCCTTGCTAACTTCCTGAATGCTGACAGCTTTTTCCCTGAAAGAAATATGGAATTCTGGCAAAAGCTTGAAACGCGCGTTGACGAAAACCATATTCTCATTCTTGGAAATGAGGCAGAACACACGGTAGAACGTGATATTCGCCGTCATTTAACGAAAATCGAGAGATCGATTAAAAACCATAATGTTTGTCAGATCGTTTATAAGGGAAAAACCCGTCTGATTAATCCCTATAAACTCATTAACAAAAAAAATATATGGTATTTACAAGCCACCGAAAATAGCCGCCTGAAATCCTTCTCATTGAGCCAGATTAGCTGGTTTGATATTCAGAAAACGACCTTCACGCCCGAAGAAAATGTCCTTGAGCTGCTGGAGAAAAGCCTCGATCCCTGGGTGTCTGAAAATACTTTCGCGGTGAAAATATTTATCAAAGATAATATTTCACATTACTTCCTGCGCCGCGATCTTCTGCCGGAACAGGAGCTGCTGGAGGAGCAGCAGGGCGGCGTCACGCTGCGCTGCCAGGCGGCGCACGAGAACCAGATCCTACCGCTGCTGTTCTACTGGCTGCCCCACATTCAGATTCTGGAACCGAACTGGCTGAAGGAAAAACTGATTAGAACGCTGGAGAACTATCTGGCGGTGGAGCGTAACCCGAATAATCAAGTGATCTCAATCACATAATTTCGCCCCCTGGCGGCGAGCCGGAACCGCTCGTCGCCCCCTTTGACCGCTCACCCGGCACTTTCAACCACTCATTCATTTACCGTCCTTTACACGCGCGAGGATCTGGCACGATCGCTCCAGCATTAATCAATACCTCCTCACAACGAACCCTGACCCTTTTTTCTTTACATAAAAAACCAGGTCTTACTATGGATACTAAAAAACTACTGAAGCACGTGCCCTGGGCCTTACTCGGGATCCTCGGCGCTTTCTGTCTGGCGGTTGTCGCATTACGCCGGGGCGAACACGTAAGCGCCCTGTGGATCGTGGTCGCGTCGGTTTCCGTCTATCTTGTTGCTTATCGCTACTACAGCTTGTACATCGCGCAGAAGGTCATGAAGCTCGACCCGACGCGCGCCACCCCGGCGGTCATTAACAATGACGGCCTGAACTACGTGCCAACCAACCGCTACGTGCTGTTTGGTCACCACTTTGCCGCTATCGCTGGCGCAGGCCCGCTGGTCGGCCCGGTGCTGGCCGCGCAGATGGGCTACCTGCCGGGAACCCTGTGGCTGCTCGCCGGCGTAGTGCTGGCGGGTGCGGTGCAGGACTTTATGGTGCTGTTTATCTCTTCTCGCCGTAACGGGGCCTCTCTGGGTGAGATGGTCAAAGAAGAGATGGGCCGCGTGCCGGGGACTATCGCGCTGTTCGGCTGCTTCCTGATTATGATCATCATCCTCGCGGTGCTGGCCCTGATCGTGGTGAAAGCGCTGGCCGAAAGCCCGTGGGGTGTCTTCACCGTCTGCTCAACCGTGCCGATTGCGCTGTTCATGGGTATCTACATGCGCTTCCTGCGTCCGGGCCGCGTGGGTGAAGTGTCGGTGATTGGTATCGTGCTGCTGGTAGCGTCTATCTACTTCGGCGGCGTGATTGCGCACGACCCGTACTGGGGCCCGGCGCTGACCTTCAAGGACACTACCATTACCTTCGCGCTGATTGGCTATGCGTTTATCTCCGCGCTGCTGCCGGTCTGGCTGATTCTGGCCCCGCGTGACTACCTCGCGACCTTCCTCAAAATCGGCGTTATCGTTGGTCTGGCGATCGGTATCCTGGTGATTAACCCGGACCTGAAAATGCCGGCAGTAACCCAGTACATCGACGGTACCGGCCCGCTGTGGAAAGGCGCCCTGTTCCCGTTCCTGTTCATCACCATCGCCTGCGGTGCGGTCTCCGGCTTCCACGCCCTGATTGCCTCCGGTACCACGCCTAAGCTGTTGGCGAACGAGAAAGACGCGCGTCTGATCGGCTACGGCGCAATGCTGATGGAGTCCTTCGTGGCGATCATGGCGCTGGTTGCAGCCTCCATTATCGAACCGGGTCTCTACTTCGCGATGAACACCCCGCCTGCGGGCCTCGGCATCACCATGCCAAACCTGCACGAAATGGGCGGTGACAACGCGGCGCTGATTATGGCGCAGCTGAAGGACGCGAGCGCACACGCGGCGGCGACCGTCAGCTCCTGGGGCTTCGTGATTTCGCCTGAGCAGATCATGCAAACCGCGAAGGACATCGGCGAACCGTCCGTACTGAACCGCGCCGGTGGCGCGCCGACGCTGGCCGTCGGTATCGCACACGTGTTCCACAAGGTGCTGCCGTGGGCGGACATGGGCTTCTGGTACCACTTCGGTATTCTGTTCGAAGCGCTGTTCATCCTGACCGCGCTGGACGCCGGTACCCGTGCGGGCCGCTTCATGCTGCAGGACCTGCTCGGTAACTTCGTGCCGTTCCTGAAGAAAACCGACTCTCTGGTGGCGGGTATTCTGGGTACTGCGGGCTGCGTAGGCCTGTGGGGCTACCTGCTGTATCAGGGCGTTGTCGACCCGCTCGGCGGCGTGAAGAGCCTGTGGCCGCTGTTCGGTATCTCTAACCAGATGCTCGCAGCCGTTGCTCTGGTGCTGGGTACCGTGGTCCTCGTGAAGATGAAGCGCACCAAATACATCTGGGTAAC
This sequence comes from Enterobacter cloacae complex sp. S3, assembly GCF_014930495.1. Lineage (NCBI taxonomy): Bacteria > Pseudomonadati > Pseudomonadota > Gammaproteobacteria > Enterobacterales > Enterobacteriaceae > Enterobacter > Enterobacter cloacae complex sp. S3. The sequence continues at coordinate 167,433 of NZ_JADBRD010000019.1, forward strand.
CGTTGTTCCTGCGCTGTGGCTGCTGCTCTGCACCACCTGGGCGCTTGGCCTGAAGCTGTTCAGCGCCAACCCGCAGCTGGAAGGCTTCTTCTTCATGGCTAACCAGTACAAAGAGAAGATTGCCGCAGGCGGCGCGGACCTGACCGCTCAGCAGATTGCCAACATGAACCATATCGTGGTGAACAACTACACCAACGCGGGTCTGAGCATTCTGTTCCTGGTGGTGGTGTACAGCATTATTTTCTACGGCATCAAAACCTGGCTGAACGTGCGCAACGCCGACGGCCGTACGGATAAAGAAACCCCGTACGTGCCGGTGCCGGAAGGCGGCGTGAAGACCTCTTCACACCATTAATCCGCAATCCTCCCCCTCTCCCTTTGGGAGAGGGCTGGGGTGAGGGAAACATAAGCCTAGCGGACTCACATCGCCGGGCTTTTTCTGTCTGGAACCCACAATGTTTGGTAACTTAGGCGAAGCAAAAAAATACCTCGGTCAGGCGGCGAAAATGCTGATTGGCATTCCGGACTATGACAACTACGTTGAGCATATGAAGACCAACCATCCGGATAAGCCGTACATGACCTACACCGAATTCTTCCGCGAGCGTCAGGAAGCGCGCTACGGCGGAAGTGGAGAAGGCGGCGTTCGCTGCTGCTAAAGGAGAGACCATGACCCCGATTGCCGTTACCCTGCTGACCGGTTTCCTCGGCGCCGGTAAAACCACCCTGCTGCGCCACATCCTGAACGAACAGCACGGCTTCAAAATCGCCGTCATCGAAAACGAATTCGGCGAGGTCTCCGTTGACGATCAATTGATCGGCGATCGCGCCACCCAGATCAAAACCCTGACCAACGGCTGCATCTGCTGCACCCGCTCTAACGAATTAGAAGACGCCCTGCTGGACCTGCTCGACAGCCGCGATCGCGGCGAGATCGACTTTGACCGCCTGGTGATCGAGTGCACCGGCATGGCCGACCCCGGCCCGATTATTCAGACCTTTTTCTCTCACGAGATCCTCTGCCAGCGCTACCTGCTGGACGGCGTCATTGCCCTCGTCGACGCGGTTCACGCCGACGAGCAGATGAACCAGTTCACCATCGCCCAGTCTCAGGTGGGCTACGCCGACCGCATCCTGCTGACCAAAACCGACGTGGCGGGCGAAAGCGTTAAGCTGCGCGAGCGCCTGACGCGCATTAACTCCCGCGCGCCGGTTTACACGGTGACGCACGGAGACATCGCTCTGTCTCAGCTGTTCAATACCAACGGCTTTATGCTGGAAGAGAACGTCACCGCAAAGCCGCGCTTCCACTTTATGGGAGACAGGCAAAACGACGTGGCGTCGATAGTGGTGGAGCTGGACTACCCGGTGGACATCAGCGAGGTTTCGCGCGTGATGGAAAACCTGCTGCTGTCGTTTGCCGACAAGCTGCTGCGCTACAAAGGGATGCTGTGGATTGACGGCGAGCCGAACCGCCTGCTGTTCCAGGGCGTGCAGCGCCTGTACAGCGCCGACTGGGATCGCCCCTGGGGCGAGGAAGCGCCGCACAGCGTGATGGTGTTTATCGGTATCCAACTCCCGGAAGAAGAAATTCGGGCGGCGTTTGCGGGTCTGAAGAAATAACAGCCATGCATCCCCTCTGCCCAGTAATTTATTAACCTGAAGCGATGAACGTTGCTTCAGGTTAATTAATGACTTACAGCGACGCCCTGGTCCGGCTGTAAATCGCCGAAGCGTTTCCGTAAGGCCGGGGCGAGGCGCAGGGATGCGCCGAGAGGGCGTGGCCTGCAGGGATGCAGGCTCATGCCCGACCCGATAGCCTGAAGGAATAAGCTGAGGGCACCGCGAAGCGGCGATTTACCGCCGGGAGCCCGGGTCGCCAGGGTGGTGGCGATTGAGCCACCCTGGCACGTTCACCGGTCATGCCGTTACAGAGTAGCAAGGAACATGAAGTGAACGGAATGACCACTAGAGCCGTATGTTCCCCCTCACCCCAGCCCTCTCCCTCAAGGGAGAGGGGGCGTCTGTGCAGGCATTATTTTGTGGGGATACTTATTTCACCGCCTCCGGCAGCGTCACAATCCACAGCTCGCTGTCCGACTCCGGCTTCTTCAGCGGCTTCACGCTGAGCGTGGTTTCCACCGGCTTATCATCCAGCGTCAGCTTGCCTTCCGCGTTCACCCGATAATCCTTGAGCTTCTTGCCCTCGACCGGGTTTTGCATCGCCACCTTTACGCCAAAGTCGTTATCGTTCGCTACCGCAAGCGTTTTGCTGTCGATCAACGCCAGCCCTTCGGCCTTCTCCTGCAGCCAGCCCAGCGCGCGCAGATCGACGACCTGTGTTTTAGCCGCAAGGGTAATGCCGCGCTGCACCAGGGTTTTCTCATCATCAAACTCCGGGTACTCGCCCGGCTTGTCGAAGGCGGAAAGGTCGCTCGCCTTGCTGAGATCCACCTTGTAAATCAGGTTACGCATCCCGTCGTTTTTATCGCTTCCCTGCTCAATCAGCAGGATGTGCTGGTCATCGAGCGCCACGATGTCGCCGATTTTGGCGTCGCTGTTTTTGCTGTAGGCCGCGCTGTCGATAGGGTAACCGTACATCGCCGTTTTCCCGGTCGCCGGGTCGAAGCTCACCAGACGCGTAAACAGCGCCTGCTTTTTGCTCTTGCCGTCAATATCCAGCGTGCTTTGCACGGCGGCGATAATCCGCCCGTCCGGCATCCGGGTCAGGCCTTCAAAGCCCCGGTTCGCCTGGCGCCATTTGATAATGTTTGGCAGGCCGCCCGCGATGGATTTCTCCCCTTCCGCGGCCTGCGGCCCGTGGATCGCCAGGATCTTCCCTTTGCTGTCGACGTTAATCAGGAACGGGCCATATTCGTCGCACAGCCAGTAGCCGCCTTTGCCGTCCGGGGTGATGCCTTCCGTGTCCAGCCCACGGTTGTCACCCTTCAGGATCTTGAGGGTGTCGCTGAACGCCACTTCATTGGTGGAGCCAATCACGCCGCTTTGCAGCGGCAGACCGTTGATCTCGCCTTTATCATCATGCAGCGGGCGGGCGTCGACAGCCTCCGCTTTGCCGTTCTGAACGCGGATGGTCATCAGCAGCGGCGCGAAATCTGGCGTGACAAATATTTTGGCTTCGTTTTTACCCATTTTTGGCGCATCGGCGTTTGGACCGCGATCGGTCACGGTCGCAAAGGTCAGGGCGTCGCCCTGCTTGCCCGTAAACAGCAGGCCAGAACCGATTCCCACGGGGAGTCCGTCCGGAAACGCGCTGGCAAACGCGCCGCTGTAGCTCACCTGGGAGCCTTCAGGGAAGCTGACGACATAGCGCTCAGCAGTGGGCTGCGCCGCCAGGCCAGAGAAAGAGAGCGCACAGCCGATTAGCACAGGAATAATTTTTCTTTTCATATTGTTAGCATCCAGTTAGTGAAGCCAACAACGTAAAGAATAAACGTGTCAGAAAAATGACATGGAAGGTAAAACGGCCTGCGCGATTGAACGTATATTCATCGCTCGAAATGTAAGGCTTTGTTGTTTTGTGTGACAGGCGAAACATTTTTGGAAATTATTAGAAACCCAATTAATTCATCTCAAATCACTATCCCCGCCTCGTTCAGTTTATGTTTAGTCAAAAAACTAAACGGTTCCTAAACGCTAAAAACATCCCCTGTTGACACCCCGACAATCAAACATCATTGCAACAACTTCAATAAAAAAGTTAACAATATCAGTATAAAACAGCGATTTATATCACATTTGCAGTCATTAACATCGCTTGTTAAGGTGCGCCCAGATGAATTTAATGACGAGGCAAAAAACATGAAAAAACTGAATATCCTTCTTCTTTCTGCTCTGGCTGCCGTATCGGGTTCCGCACTGGCGATGGGCGGCACCGTTGAGCAGGGTAAAAACTTTACCAACCTCAATCTGGAAATGGGGAAATCCTCATCCGGTGTTTATCTCGAAAGTAACTGGCTGAAAAACACCGACGACGGTACCCAGACCGGCGGCGTGGGCGCAGGCTACAACCTGGGTCTTGGCCCGGTGATGCTGAACGCGGGCGCAAAAGCCATCTACCTCGGCCCGAAAAAAGGCGATAACGGCGTGGCGTTCCCGATTGGCGGCGGCGTAAACGTTGCCCTGACCGACAGCATCCACGTGTACGGTGAAGGCTATGTCGCACCAGAAGGCCTGAACAACAGCGTGAAAAACTACGTCGAAGCCAACGGCGGCGTAAGCTGGACGCCAATTACGCCAGTGACCCTGAAAGTGGGCTACCGCCACGTGAGCGTGGACGGCAAAGACGGTCGTCCTGGCCACACGCTGATTGACGGCGCATACGTAGGCGGTGGAGTCACCTTCTGATGAAACACCGCATTACCGCGCTTTGCGTTCTGAGCCTCACGCTGATGCTCGCCGGCTGCGTCCAGTACAAATGGGTGAAACCGGGCGTCAGCGATGCGGAAATGAATAAAAAGCTCACGGAATGCGAAGCGCAGGCGCTGATCGATCTGCCCCCGGATAACGTCGTGACCGGCTCGAGCTCGGAAAAAACGGACAAAAAGAACAAGAAAAAGGATATTTCCACGAGCTACACGGTTGAAGACGCGAACGAATATCGCCGGGATACGCTAGTCGACAGCTGCATGTTCAAAAGCGGCTGGGACAAGATCGAAGTGCAATAATCCCTTTAAAAAAAACCTGCCGGCTGGCAGGTTTTTTTATGACCTCTTACTTATGCACCACCACCAGCTTCTGGTTCACAAACTCTTTGATCCCCAGATCCGACAGCTCGCGCCCGTAGCCGGAGCGCTTCACGCCACCGAACGGCAGCTCTGGCGCGGTATCGGTGAGCCAGTTGATGTACACCATCCCGGTCTCAATCCGCGACGCCATTTTCTTCGCGCGCTCGATATTCTGGCTGAATACCGCCCCGCCCAGGCCGTAGTGGGAGTCGTTCGCCAGCGCGACCGCCTCGTCGTCGTTTTTCACCACGTACATCTGCGCCACCGGGCCGAAGAACTCTTCGAAATACGCCGGGTTATCGCGGGAGATATTCGTCAGGATCGTCGGTTCGAAGAAACTCCCGTCGCGCTGCGCCGGTTTGCCGCCATAGTGCAGCGTGGCGCCGTTTTTCACCGCCTCGTTAACCTGTCTGGTCAGCGTTTCGAGCGCATCTTTAGACGACAGCGGCCCCAGCGTGGTGCTTTCGTCCAGCGGATCGCCAATCTTCACCTGCTTAAACGCCTCGGTGAATTTGCTCAGGAAGGCATCCGCAATCTTTTCATGCAGGATAAAGCGCTTCGCCGCGGTACAGACCTGCCCGGCGTTGTTGAGCCGCGCGTTAACGCCAATTTTCACGGCCTTCTCAAGGTCTGCATCGTCCAGCACCACGAACACGTCGTTACCGCCCAGCTCCAGCGTGGATTTCTTAATGTGCTTCGCCGCCTGCGCGGCCACCGCGCTGCCGGCCTTTTCGGAGCCGGTTAATGCGGCGCCCTGCACGCGATCGTCAGCAATGATATTCGCCACCTGCTCGGACGAGATAAACAGGTTGGTCCACGCCCCTTCCGGCGCCCCCGCCTCGCGCACCAGATGGGCAAAGGTCTCGGCGCAGTGCGGCACGATGCTGGCATGTTTGGCGATGACGGGGTTACCCGCCGCCAGGTTTGGCGCCAGGACGCGCATCAGCTGGTAGTACGGGAAGTTCCACGGCTCAACGGCCATCAGCACGCCGATGGGGTGATGCTCCACCCAGGCTTCACCGAGCTCAGAGTCGTACTTCTCCGGGGCCAGGAACCGCTTCGCGTTGTCGGCGTAGTAGCGGGCGATCTGCGCGCACAGCTTCACCTCGCCGCGGCTCTGTTCGATGAGCTTACCCATCTCCTGGCTGGCGATTTTCGCCAGATCCTCCACACGCTCGTCGATCAGATCGGCAAGCTTATGCAGCACCGGCAGGCGCTGGCTGATGTCGCCTTTCGCCCAGTCCGAATGATAAAGCGCATCGGCCGCCTTCAGCGCCGCTTCGATATCCGCGTCGGTATGTGAGGGGTATTCTTTGATGAGCTGGTTAGTGGCAGGATTTACTGTCTGATAAGCCATGTCGAATCTCCTTGTTTTACCGCTTAGGGTATTAAGGGTAGTCAACATGACTGGCTATGGACGTAAAGTTGGGTATATCCGGAAGGTTCTTAATGAAGCGCTGCCGGACGGTTCGCTGACGTGGTATAAAAAATCTTCAGAAGGAGCGCCCATGACCGATACCCGACATATCCGCCAGACTTTTCACCGCGCCTCAGGCCTTGAGCTACGCAGCACCTGGCAGAGTACGCAGGCGTACAAACGCCACAGTCACCCTCAGCTCTCCATCGGCGCGATTGTGGAGGGCCAGACCTGCTGCCTGTGTCATGACAGAGAGTACATCCTTAACCCCGGGGACCTCATCGCGATCCCGGCCGGTGTGCCGCACAGCTGCAACCCCGTCGCCGGGCAACCGCGCAGCTACCATATGCTCTACATCGACACCGGGCTTCCGCTGGCGCTACAGGTGATTCGTAGCCCAACCCTGTTTGCCCATTACCTGGACGTTGTTGAGACCCTGTCTCCGGCGTCCCTTGAGACCCTGCTTTCTGCCCTTCCCCGCGCCGCGGATAACGCTGACGCGCTTCGCGCAACCAGCCAGCAGATTCAGCAGGCGTTTCTTTCCGATCTCACCTGCCCGCCTTCCCTCGACGAGCTTGCCCAACGCTTCTCGCTGCGCAAGGAGACGCTGATCCGCACCTTCAGGCAGGACACCGGCCTGACGCCGGGCAGTTTTCTCAACATCTCCCGCGTGGAGTACGCCAAGGTGCGGCTACGTGCCGGGGACGATATTGCCGACGTTGGCTACCAGAGCGGCTTTGCCGACCAGAGCCATTTTCATAAGACCTTCGTCAGCTATACCGCCGCCACGCCGCGCCAGTACGCCACCGGCCGATCAATATCAGACAATAAATAGGCTCTGCAGCGCCGTACTCTGACCTCGGATTGTTAAAGGAGGTCGCTATGGAACTGTTCTTCCCTTCCGCTTTTCTCGCCCTGGCGCTGGCGCACTTTGTCGCCCTGCTAAGCCCGGGCCCGGATTTCTTCCTGCTCGTGGGCTATGCCGCGCGCTATCGGCTACGCGGCAGCGCCGGACTGTGCCTCGGCATCGCCGCGGGCAACGCGCTCTATATTCTTCTGGTGATTATCGGCTGGAGCGCGCTGCGCCAGTTTACGTGGCTGTTTACCCTTATCGAACTTTGCGGGGCGCTGTACCTGCTGTGGATCGGCTCGCATCTGATTCGCAGCCGCCAGCAGGCGCTGGCGCTGAATGAAACCCACCAGCGCTTTCCCTCACGGCAAAAGCAGATCCTGCTGGGGCTCGGTTCGGCGCTGCTAAACCCGAAGAACGCGCTGTTCTATCTGGCGCTGATGACGGCCTTGCTGGGGCCGGACGTCACGCTGCTTCAGCAGGCGACCTGCGGCGTCTGGATGGTGATGGTGGTGCTGGCGTGGGATGTCGCGCTGGTGTCGCTGATGGGGCTATCGGCGGTACAACAGAAGCTCAGCCGTTCGCTGTGGTGGATTGAGCGCACGGCGGGGGTGGTGCTGATGGGATTTGGCGGGTGGGTGCTGTGGCGGCTACTGGAAAATATACGCTGAGATAGCGGGCAGCCTGACGCCGCCCGTTGCTTATTTTTTGTTTTGATCGCGCAGCATAGCTTCACGCAAAATGGCATTGAGCCTCGTCTGGTAACCTTTTCCAGGCCGTTTAAGCCACTCCATCACGTCAGCGTCGATACGTACAGACGCCTGAGTTTTGAGTGGCCGATAGAACTTCCCTCGCACCGCCCCTGACCACTGTTCATCTCCCGTGGCAGGGATATCGCTGTAATCAATCTCTGCTTCCGATTTTTCGGCTAGTGCTTTGAGCTCAGCCTCACGGCGAGCACTCATCTCAGGCGCACTACCGCGTTTATGTTTAACCATGCTCATAACGGCTCCTCTCTTTACGGTCCGCCTTTCGTGCGCTAATGATTCGAATGACTTCGTCACCACTTTCAAAACGTACCGTGTGTGCGACCATAATGACAATTAGACCATGTACAAGGCCAATGGTCTGCCAACGGAACTCTCCATTTTCATGACGATCCTGCAAAGATAAATGGTAAGGATCGTCAAACACCAGAACAGCTTCTTCAAAGCGGATCCCATGCTTAATGAGATTGCTTTTCGCTTTGTTGGTATCCCATTCAAACTCCGTTGGCATAGTGTACCCTTCCCTTATTGTATATACAAAAAAGCATATACAAAACGTTCGTAAATTGAACCGGTCGACATCGTTCAATTTCAATATCTGAAGGCGCATTCCAGAAGCTGAAACGCGGAGGTCCTTCTCCTTCTTTGCACTTTCCCCCCGCTTCCCTCTATCCTTAACCCATGGAAAAAATAGCTGAACTCAAACGCGCCAAGCTGCTGGCGCTGTCGCTGCTGCTGGTTGCCGCCGCGGCGTTTATCACCACCCTGTTCCTGCCGCAGACCTTCTGGGTGCGCGGCGTGAAGGCCATTGCCGAGGCGGCGATGGTCGGCGCGCTGGCAGACTGGTTTGCCGTAGTTGCGCTGTTCCGCCGGGTGCCCATTCCGTTTATCTCGCGCCATACGGCGATTATCCCGCGCAATAAAGACCGGATCGGCGACAATCTCGGCCAGTTTGTGCAGGAGAAGTTTCTTGATACCCAGTCGCTGGTGGCACTCATCCGCCGCTATGAACCTGCCCAGATGATCGGCGCCTGGTTCAGCAAGCCCGACAACGCTCAGCGCGTCGGGCTGCACTTGATGCAGGTGATGAGCGGTTTTCTCGAACTCACCGACGATGGACGCATTCAGCGCCTGCTCAAACGGGCGGTGCATAAGGCCATCGACAAGGTCGATTTCACCGAAACCAGCGCCGTGATGCTGGAGAGCATGACCAAAAACAACCGCCACCAGGTGCTGCTGGATGCGATCATCAACCGTCTGATTACCCTGATTCAGCGGGAGAGCACGCGGGACTTTATTGCCGATCAGATTGTCCACTGGCTGAAGACCGAACACCCGCGCAAAGCGATGGTGCTGCCCACCGAGTGGCTGGGCGATCAAAGCGCGGAGATGGTGTCGAACGCGGTGAACGCGCTGCTGGACGATATCAGCCACGACCGCACGCACCAGATCCGCCAGGCGTTCGACCGCGCCACGCTGAAGCTTATCGACAACCTGAAAAACGATCCGGAAATGGCGGCGAAAGCCGACAACATCAAGCACTACCTGAAAAACGATGAGGCGTTTAACCGCTATCTGGGAGAGATGTGGGCCGACCTGCGCCAGTGGCTGAAAGCGGATATGCAAAGCGAGGATTCGCGCGTGAAGCAGCGCATCGCCAACGCCGGGCTGTGGTTTGGCGAAACGCTGTCTAACGACGCCAGCCTGCGGGCGTCGCTGAACGAACATCTGGAGCAGGCCGCGCACCGCCTCGCGCCGGATTCCGCCGCGTTCCTGACGCGCCACATCAGCGACACGGTCAAAAGCTGGGACGCCAAAGACATGTCCCGACAGATTGAGCTCAATATCGGAAAAGACCTGCAGTTCATCCGCGTCAACGGCACGCTGGTCGGCGGGACGATAGGCCTGATCCTGTTTTTACTCTCGCAGCTGCCTGCCGTGCTGGGGCATTAATCTACTTTGGGCGGCGCGATGACGTAGCGCGTCGCCTCAAAGCGGTTGAGGATCAGGTGCACCAGGAAGACCATCGTCAGCGTTGCGACCAGCGAAAAGGTAACGGAGGTGATGCGGTAGAGATCGCTGAACACCAGGTCAGTGTCCGGGTGCATGTTCTGCCCGAACATAATGCCGATGGTCGTGATGCTGGAAAATCCCACGCCCGCGCCCACCTTTTCCATCACGTGCAGGCGCGCGCCAAACGCCAGCCCGAGGCCGATCAGCGGCATCATCAATAGCATATGGCTGCTGTGATCGTAGAGAATCAGCTGCACCACCAGAATGTAGAGACAGCCCAGCACCACGCCGACCACGCGCCAGATCGAGCTCATCACCGAACCGCGGTAGTGCATGGGGAACAGAATCAAAATCCCCGCCATCAGCGCCGAAAGCGAATCGCTTAAGTCGCTAATCTGAAACACCACGAATATTAGCGTCGCGACGGTGCCGGAGAGCAGCGACTCGTGGCGCACGCGGGCATCGTCTTTCTCAATCAGCGGCGGCGGCCTGCGGGGCTCCACGTCCGGCAGGAGATAGTTCATCAGCGCGCTCAGGCACACCGCCATCACGCTCGCTTCGATGTTGGAAAACAGCAGCGTGTGCCAGCTGGTGGTGGGGTAGCTCATAAAGTTGAGCATCACGCTCTGGCACACCACGCCCATTGAGCCAAACAGGAACAGCGGCCCCTTGCTCATAAAGCGAAAACGCATTACGTACAGGGCGAACACCACCAGCGTCATGATGACCGGCCATTGCGACAGATAGCCGATGATGAAGATCATTTCGACGCAGTTTAGCGCGGCGCTGAAGATAAACTGCTTCGCCACGTGGCGGTTAAACACCGGCACCAGCGACAGGAGCATGATCGGGTAGACCACGAAAAATACGCCGTAGCTGGTGTTGTAGAAGCTGGAGATGCTCAGCGCAATCATCCCGGCGAAGACGATGCGCAGGGTCTGGCGAAAGTCGTTTGCCGTATAGACGATGTTGCCGTGCGGGGTAAACACCCGCGCCAGGGTGCTAATAGACATAGTGAAGCAGGCTCACCAGGTGGATCTGCATCCCGGAGAAAAAGCGCGCAAACGGCCCTTCGCTGTTGTAGAGCTGCACGGTCGCGCGGGCGCCGGTCGGCAGATGCTTCGGCAGCGCTTCATCCAGCGTCACGTGAATGCGCATGCGTTGGGCATCGCGCACCCAGCGGTTGGAGGTTTCAGGTTCGGACAGCTGACCGTTAACGGCCTCCTGACCCGCCAGTATTCCCGCGTCGCTGCTGGTCACGTGGGCGCGGAAAACGTGCCCCGGAAAGGCGTCAAACACCACGGCGGCATCGGTGCCCTGATGGGTATGGCGCAGGCTCTTCTCGCGAAAATCAGCGACGATATCGGTCTGGTTGTTCACCAGCGCCAGCGCGGCGGAGCCGGATGAGGCATAGAAACCGGGACTTAACTGCAGATTACTGACCGTGCCGTCCGCCTGGGCGTAGACCTTCGTCCAGCCGAGGTTAAGCTCCGCGTCATCCAGCGCGTTACGGTATTTTTGCAGCGTCACGTTGCGATGCTCGTCCCGCTCGCCGCGCTGAATGCGCAGGTTATGGATATTGGCCTGGATAGAGCTGACGGACTGCTCGCTGCTCTGCCAGGTGGTGCGAACCTTATCCAGATCCGCCTGCGAGACGTTCTGCAGGGTGCTCAGCTTCTGGTAGCGGTCGAAGGTCACTTTGTCGTTACGCGCGGTCAGCACGGCGGTTTTCAGGCTAGCCTGCGCGGCAGCGATCTGCGCATCCAGCTGTTCGTTGGAAAGGCGTGCCTGCTCAAGCGCGATTTGCGCCGCTTCCACTTTATTGCGAAACGGCGTGTCGTCGAGCTCAAACAGCAGATCGCCTTTCTTCACCTGGCTGTTGTTGTGGACATGTACCGCCGCCACGTAGCCGGAGACGCGCGGAGAAACCGGCGTCACCACACGCATCACGGTGGAGTCCGGCGTCAGCGGGATCCAGATATCCGCGACGATAAAGTAGACAAACATCAGCAGGAAAGAGGCAATACTCACCCTTACCCAGCGGGCAAACTTTTGTTCAGGGGTCATTATTTTTCGGTCTTATTATCTTCTTCGCGGATTGTCCGCAAATTGCAGGCGAATTGATTCAGGGTGGCGCTGAAAATATCGATATGTTCCGGCGCGATGTTTTGCGATACGCGCGCCTGATAGGTCTCAATCACCTGAGTGAGCCTTTTTAATATGGCTTTTCCCTCAGGCGTCAGCGTCAGAAGCCGGATGCGCTTGTCATAAGGCGATACGGAGCGCAGCAGGTAACCCTGCTTTTCCAGCTGTGTCAGGGTGCGCATCAGCGGCGGCAGTTCAATGCCCTGCACCTCCGCCAGCTCACTCACGGAGACGTTATCCCCGAGCTGATGAAGCTGCATCATCACCGTCCAGCTCGACTGGGTTAACCCGGTATCGAGAATGGCGTCGTCGATTACCGCACGCCACTGGCGCACGATCATCGCCATCCGCATGCCCATCGGCCTGCGGCTAAACAGTTCTTCTTCGCTCATGGGGAAACCTCTCGTCACACGCGGTAACGATAATAGTTATCAGGGTAAGTATCAAGAAACGAGAGGTAAAAGAGCAGGAATTGCGAAACGATTTTCTCCCTCTCCCCGTGGGAGAGGGTCGGGGTGAGGGCACCAGCCCGCAGCAGAGTTTAGCGGCTAAAAAGTCTCTGAACGGCACTTTTCCCCGAAGCCGTCACCACCACCTCCCTGTACCCCGCCACCCGCTGGATCCACCCTTTGCTTTCCAGATGAATGAGCAGCGCCGCGCCCGCCTCACCGCCCAGATGAAACCGCCGCTCGCTCCAGTCCAGACAGGCGCAGCAGGCTTTTCGGCGCGGGTGAGCGCTTAACGAAACGCCGAGCGTCAGGAACTGCTCGCGGCCATACGGCGTGAGCGCTGAACCGTCTGCCTCCAGCCAGCCTTCCGCCTGCATAAAATCGTAGATTTGCACCGCAACCCTTCCGGCAAGATGGTCGTAGCAGGTTCGGGCCTCGCGCATGGCTTTCGGCGCGGTTGTTTCCGGCGGGGTGATGCGGCTCCAGGAGAGCCCCATCATATGCTCGACCAGCGCCGCCACGTCGTGCCCCGCCAGACGATAATAGCGGTGCCGCCCCTGCGACAGGCAGGTAACCAATTGCCCTTCCACCAGCCGGGCGAGATGGCCGCTGGCGGTCGACGGCGCAACGTCTGCCGCCGCGCTCAGCTCGGTAGCGGTCCACGCCCGCCCGTCCATCAGCGCGCACAGCATCTTTACACGCGACGGATCGGCCATTGCGGCAGCCACCGCGGCAATGGCCTGTTCCAGCGCCGCGCCGTTATCAGGAGGTAGGCTCGTTTTTAACATGTGTCGCCCAGGGTTCGGTGATCTCTGCGGCCAGCTTATCATCATCCGTCAGCAGAATAAGGTGAACGTCATACATCCGCGTGCCCTCCGGTTTCGGAACTGTACTCCCGCACCAGCTGCGCCACCCGGATACGGTAGTACGCGAAAATCGACTCCCGCCCTTCGGCCTGCGCCGCCTGATGGAATACGTTCTGCTTCCAGCGGCGGACGGCCTCTTCGTCGCGCCACCAGGAAAGCGACAGGATTTTGCCGTCGGTCGTCAGGCTCTGAAAACGTTCGATATCAATGAAGCCGTCGATGTCCGCCAGCAGAGGTTTGAGTTCGGCAGCGAGCTGTAGGTAGCGCGCCTGATGGGCGGGCGCGGCTTTGGCTTCGAAAATGACTGCAATCATGATGGTCTCTCCGTAGTGATTTGGAGAGAGAATGCAGGGTAGAGAGGAACGATGCTTCGGCAAAGAGCGAAGTGTTGTGCCGGTTGGCGCTGCGCTTATGCGGCCTGTGGGCTCCTGTAGGCCCGGTAAGCGCAGCGCCACCGGGCAGGTTTTAGCTCAGAATCGACCTGGGCTCCATAAACGCCCGAATTCCCCACTCGCCCATCTCGCGCCCCACGCCGGAGTGCTTAAACCCGCCGAACGGCGCTTTCGGCTCATGGGTAAGGGTATTCACCAGCACGCGACCGGAAACAATCTGCTGCGCCACGCGTCGCGCGCGGTTCGCATCGCCGCCCAGCACCATCGCGCTCAGGCCGTAGTCGGTATCATTGGCAATGGCGATCGCCTCCCCCTCGTCACGATAAGGGATCACGCACAGCACCGGGCCGAAAATCTCATCACGGGCGACCGTCATCTGGTTGTTCACGTCGGCAAACAGCGTAGGGCGCACAAACCAGCCGTCTCGCGTGCCGTCTGCTCTCCCTTCACCACCCGCCAGCAGGCGCGCGCCCTCTTCGATTCCTTTACGGATATAGCCCTGTACCCGCTGCCACTGCTTTTCGCTGACCATCGGGCCGACGTCCGTCGCGCTATCGCGCGGATCGCCCGATTTCACCGCCGCCACGGCCTGCGCCAATGCGGCTTCGATCTCCGCCTTGCGCGCCTGCGGCACCAGAATGCGCGTTCCGGCCACGCACGCCTGCCCGCTGTTCATAAATCCGGCCTGAATCACCAGCGGGATCGCCTGCGCCAGATCCACATCATCCAGCAGGATCGTCGGCGATTTACCGCCTAACTCCAGGGTAACGCGCTTAAAGCTCTCCGCCGCGTTGCGCAGGATCGCCTTGCCGGTATTCGTCGAGCCGGTAAACGAGATTTTTGCCACGTCGGGATGACGGCTGATGGTTTCACCGACGGTTTCGCCGCGTCCGGTGACGATGTTAAACACGCCCGCCGGCAGCGCGGCATCGCGCAGCGCTTCGGTGACAATCCGGGTTTGCAGGGCGCTCATTTCGCTCGGCTTGATGACGGCCGTACAGCCCGCAGCCAGCGCGGCCGCCAGCTTGCCGCAGATAAACCCCGCGTCGCTGTTCCACGGCGTGATGAGCCCGGCCACGCCAAGCGGCGTCATCTGCACCGTCGCTGCGCCTGCGGGGGTGATAAATTCAAACGCCTCCAGCGCCTCAATGGCCTGAGCAATCACCTCCGCCGGATAGCTAGCCATCCACGCAGAGCGCGAGGCGGGCGCGCCGTACTCTTCAATGACCGCTTCCAGCAGATCGTCGTGACGGGCGGCCACGGCGGCGTGCATACGTTTTAGCGCCGCGAGGCGTTCCTGCTTTGTGGTCTGCGACCACGCCGGAAACGCCGCTTTCGCCGCCGCAACGGCGCGCTCCGCGTCAATCTCATCCGCCAGACGAACCTGGCCGATGACCTGCGCCGTCGCCGGGTTGTACAAATCAAACCACTCGTTGCCGTGCGGGGTAACAAATTCGCCGTTAATAAAGATCTGTTCGATGGTGTGCATATAAACCTCCTCAGGCTGTGTGAGCACAGTCTGTCACGGCTTCTCCGTTGCGATAATCCACGCTATGCTGCAAGGGTTGTTTCGATTTTCAGGATAATCTATGCATCGTTCAGGTCTGACAGAGCTGGAAGTGGTGATGGCGGTCGTGCGACGCGGCAGCTTTCGCGCCGCCGCGCAGGAGCTGGGCATGTCAGCCACGGCGGTAAGCAACGCCATCGCCGGGCTGGAGAGCCGCCTTGATACCCGCCTCTTTAACCGCACCACCCGCAGCGTGGCGCTCACCGACGCCGGACAGCGCTACGTGGCGCGTATCGGCCCGGCCCTGCAGGAGATCCGTCTCGCCAGCGAGGAGATCCACAGCGACACCGGGGAACCCGCCGGCACGCTGCGTCTGAACGTGCCGAACCATATCGGCACCCTGTTTCTGGACCAGCTGCTGATCGACTTTATGATCCGCTACCCGAAGATGCGCGTAGAGACCGTCAGCGAAGCGCGAATGATCGACATCGTCGCGGAAGGCTATGACGCGGGGATCCGCCTTGAAGAGTCCGTGCCGCAGGACATGATCGCCGTGCCGCTGACCGGGGAGATCCGCCAGCTGGTTACCGCCACGCCGGACTATTTTGCCCGTCACGGCATTCCGCAGACGCCGGACGATCTGCTTTCGCATCAGGGGATCGGCATGCGCATGGCCCACGGCGGGATCTACCGCTGGGAGCTGGCGCGTCGGGGGGAAACGTACGCCCTTGCCGTGCCGCCGCGCTTTGCGACGTCCGATCTTTTTGCCTCGATCCGCGCCGTAAAAGCGGGATTAGGGGTGGGATTTTTGCCGGAACTGTATATCCGTGAAGAGCTGGAGCGTGGAGAACTGGTGAGCGTCTTAAACGACTGGGCGCAGCCCTTTGCCGGACTGCGCCTTTACTACCCCGGCCATCGCCACGTCCCGCCAGGCCTGCGGGCGCTGGTGGCGACGATCCGCGAGCGCGGGATTATTCCAGGTTAGCCTTGTTCAGCCCGTAAGCCGCGTCCAGCGAGCCCGGTGCCATGCGGGAGGTGATCCCCAGACGGTTCCAGGCGTTGATCGCCACGATGGCGAAGTTCAGCTCTGAAATCTCCACGTCCGAGAAGTGCTCCGCCACGCTGCGGTACAGCGCGTCGCTCACCCCGTGAACGCCAATCTGGGTCAGCGCTTCGGTGAAGGCCAGCGCGGCTTTCTCGCGGGCGCTGAACAGCGGGGACTCGCGCCAGGCCGCCAGATGGTACAGGCGCAGCTCGCGCTCGCCGGCAATTTTGGCCTCTTTCGAGTGCATATCCAGGCAGAAGGTACAGCCGTTCAGCTGCGACACGCGAATGTCGATCAAGTGCTTCAGCGCCGGGTCGATGGAGGTTTTTGCCACCTCCATGCTCAGGGCAGACAGCGCGTTGGCGAGGGCGGGTGTAACTTTGTGGTGGTTAACGCGAGTGCTCATTGTCTTTCCTCTTTTTTGTGCGGCATATGTCATGCGATGCGGCAAATCTACGCCGTTCATGACATAGTAAAAAGATACAAAAAGCGTGAAACGAGGTAGGACATGAAGCCGGGCTATCACGAGATTTATTCCCGCTATCGCGACAACATCATGCGCGGCGTGCTGAAGCCGGGCGATAAGGTGCCTGCCATCCGCGTGCTGGCGGAAGAGCTGAAGGTGGCGCGTAAAACCGTCGAAACGGCGTATGCCATTCTGACGGGGGAAGGGTATCTGGTGAGCCAGGGGGCGCGCGGCACGCGGGTCAACCCGGATCTGCTGTTGCCGGATAAGAGTGCCCCTGCGGAACAGCCCACCGGCGCGCTTCCGGCCTCGCTCATCAGCCAGCGCGAGCGGGCCGGGTTTCTGCGCCCTGGCATCCCCGCCCTCGACAGCTTCCCGTATAAAAAATGGCTGTTGCTGGCGGGTCAGGCGACGCGCGCCATGCGTCAGGAGGAGATGCTCAATCCGCCCGTTCTGGGCTGGTATCCGCTGCGCCAGGCCATCGCCAGCTATCTCAATATTTCACGCGGGCTGTCCTGCAGCGCCGAACAGGTGCTGATCACCAGCGGCTACAGCGGCAGCCTGCGGCTGATCCTCGACACCCTCGCCAGCCGCAGCGACAAGGTAGTGTTTGAGGATCCGGGCTACTTTATGGGCCAGCAGCTGCTCAAGCGGATCGTGCCGCGCCTGCACACGGTGCAGGTCGATCGCTGCGGCATCGATACGGAATACCTGCTCCGTCACCATCGCGACGCCCGTTTTGCCATCGTCACCCCGTCGCACCAGAGCCCGCTGGCGGTCACCCTCTCCCTGCCGCGCAAGCAGCAGCTGCTCGACTGGGCCAGCCAGAACGAGGCGTGGATCATCGAAGACGATTACGACGGGGAGTTTCACTACACCCGCAAGGTGCTGCCGTCGCTGAAAAGCCTCGACCAGCACGATCGGGTGATTTTTATGGGCACCTTCAGTAAAACCATCATGCCGTCGCTGCGCATGGGCTACGTGGTGATGCCCGCCAGCACCGTCGGGGCCTTTACCGACTGCGCGGACATTACCACCAGCGGCCAGCCGGTGCTGACGCAAAAGATCCTCACCGCGTTTCTCAACGAAGGGCATTTTTTCCGTCACCTGAAAAAGATGCGCGCGCTGTATCAGACCCGCCGCGACTGGATGATTGCGGCTCTCCGCGAGGTGTATGGCGATCTGTTTTTCACCGAGCAAAACGACGGCGGGATGCATATCGTGGCGTTCCTGACCAGAGGCAGCGGTGACCGGGAAGTGGCGCGCTGCTGGCAGGAACAGCAGCTGCAGGTGAATGCGCTTTCGGAGTGGTATTGCGGGTCGGGCAAACGCTACGGGCTGGTGATGGGCTATAACAACGTGCGGTCGTATGAAGAGGCGCTGGCGTTGCTGGAGAGGCCGAAACGGGAGACGCTTGAAATATTACTCTGAAATCAGATATCTGCCCAATTAGCACCGATTTAAAATATCGATATAATCTGATGGCTTTTTTACATTTCTAAGGAAAAGAAAATGAAATCAATTTTGGGATTTGATTATTTATTAACACCACGCGTGCTGGTCTTATTTTACTGGATCGCCATGCTGCTTATTTTTGCGGGCGGTGTGTATACCATGTTCAGCGACCACCTCATCACGGGCTTTATCGGTACGATATGCAGCCTGGTCGGATGCCGCGTGATGTTCGAACTGATTATGGTTGCGTTCAAGAACAACGAATATTTGCGCCGTATCGCTGAAAACACGTCGGTAAAATCTGCCGAATAATCCGCTTTTTATATGCCGGGTGGCGGCTAAGCCTTACCCGGCCTACGGGATCGAGCAGGCCCGGTAAGCGTAGCGCCACCGGGCAATCCTATGCTCACACATCATACCGCGACAACCCAACGTCCTTGAGCTGCTCGTCGCTCATCTGGCTCAGGATGCGGCGAGTGCGGTTGATGCGATACCAGTTGCAGATCGTTTTGCCGATCCAGACAAACACGACGAACGGACGTTTTGAACGATTCTCATAGAATTCCATGATGCTCTCCTCACTGTACCAGTGGGGTTATCATCCTGGAAATCGGCCTGTGCAATACAGACTCAAAAACACCTTTTGTTTAACATACAGATCCGCTAAAACAGTATCTGCATGCCAATTTTTACGGCAATCTGTACTGGTTTTACAATCTGTATGGTGAAAACAAAGGATACAGCATGACGCGCTATCAACATCTGGCCAACCTCCTGGCAGAACGCATTGAACAAGGGCTGTATCGCAGCGGCGAACGTCTGCCGTCGGTACGTACGCTGAGCCAGGAGCACGGCGTGAGCATCAGCACCATACAGCAGGCCTATCAGATCCTCGAAAACCTCCAGCTGATCACCCCTCAGCCGCGCTCCGGCTATTTTGTCTCGCAGCGCAAGGCCCAGCCGCCGGTTCCGGCCATGACGCGACCGGTGCAGCGCCCCGTGGACGTCACCCAGTGGGATGAGGTGATGATGCTGCTGGACGCCCGTGCCGATAAAGAGATGATCTCCTTCGGCGGCGGCTCGCCGGATATTAACCAGCCGAGCCTGAAGCCCCTGTGGCGCGAGATGAGCCGCATCGCGCAGCACAACCCTGCCGAGATGCTGAGCTATGACGTGCTCGACGGCCGCCTGGAGCTGCGCGAGCAGATCGCCCGCCTGATGCTGGACGGCGGCTCCACCGTGGCAGCGAACGAGATTGTCATCACCAACGGCTGCCACGGCGCGCTGTCGATTGCCCTGCTCTCGGTGTGCAAGCCGGGGGATATCGTGGCGGTGGAGTCGCCGTCGTTTCATGGCACCATGCAGATGCTGCGCGGATTTGACATCAAGGCGATTGAAATTCCTACCGATCCCGAGACCGGGATCAGCATCGAGGCATTAGAGCTGGCGCTGGAGCAGTGGCCGATCAAGGCCGTGATTCTGGTGCCCAACTGCAATAACCCGCTCGGGTTTATCATGCCGGAAGCGCGGAAAAAGCAGGTCTTAGCCCTGGCCCAGCGGCACGATATCGTGATCGTGGAGGATGACATTTACGGCGAGCTGGCGGCGGAGTACCCGCGCCCGCGCACCATTCATTCGATGGATATCGACGGCCGCGTGATCCTCTGCAGCTCGTTTACCAAAACCGTGGCGCCGGGCCTGCGCGTCGGCTGGATTGTGCCGGGGCGCTATTACGACCGGGTGATGCACATGAAATACGCCGCAGGCGGGTTTAACGTGCCGGGTACGCAGATGGCGGTGGCGGCGTTTATTCGCGACGGCCATTACCATCGCCACGTGCGCCGTATGCGCCAGATTTATCAGCAGAATATGGAAACCTACACCTGCTGGGTGCGGCAGTATTTTCCGGCAGAGATTTGCGTCACGCGCCCGCAGGGCAGCTTCCTGCTGTGGATTGAGCTGCCGGAGAAGGTCGATATGGTGTGCGTCAGCAAGCAGCTGTGTCGGCTGAAGATCCAGGCCGCGGCCGGATCGCTGTTTTCCGCCTCCGGGAAGTACCGCAACTGTCTGCGGATCAACGTGGCGCTGCCGCCGACGGAGAAGAATCGCGAGGCGTTGAAGAAGATGGGTGAAGCGATTGTGATTGCGATGGAGGAGTAGTGCGGCCTGATGCCCTCACCCCGACCCTCTCCCACAGGGAGAGGGAGAAAACCGATCCTGTAGGCCCGGTAAGCGCAGCGCCACCGGGCAACAGGCAGGTTACTCGTCGAAGTACCAGTATCCCTGGTTAATCAGCCCGGTGAGCTCTTCAACAAACGCCGGGTTATTCAGCGCATCGCCCAGCTCGGCCTGGCCGAGTTCGGTGTAGCGGCACAGCGCATCCGCCGCTTTCGCGTCTACCGTCTCCAGCTGTTCGCTGTTGATAAAGAAGCTGCCGTTGACGTTCAGCACGCGCAGGCCGCTCAGGCGAGACAGCGTTTCGCCGCCCTGCAGCGCGTCCAGCACCTCTTCCGGCGCGTACGGCGGCTCGGCGGTGGCGATATCCAGCTCGTGGCGCGGCGTGGAGACAAAGCTGCCGAACCATTTTGTGAAATCATCCGGCTTGCTAATCATGTCGAACATCATCTGGCGAATGCGATCGAGTTCGTACTGCTCCACGCGGCCCGGGTGTTCGCGACAGGTCAGATCCGGATCGCTGTAGTGCTCGCCCCCCAGATCGTTTTCCAGCGCGTAATCGGCGAAGCTGCTGATCAGATCGCGACCGTTCGGCCCGCGGAAACCGACGGAGTAGTTGAGCGCCGTCTCATGGGTAAAGCCGTCGTGCGGGAATCCAGGCGGGATGTAGAGGATATCGCCCGGGGCCAGATCTTCGTCGATGATCGGCTCAAACGGATCGACGTGCAGCAGCGCCGGATGCGGGCAGAACTGACGCATCGGCAGCTTGTCCCCCACGCGCCAGCGGCGACTGCCCATCCCCTGAATAATAAACACGTCATACTGATCGATATGCGGACCCACGCCGCCACCCGGCACGGAGAAGGAGATCATCAGGTCATCCAGACGCCAGTCCGGCAGGACGCGGAACGGACGCACCAGCTCCGCGGCGGGCATATGCCAGTGGTTCACCGCCTGCGCCAGCAGCGACCAGCCGGTTTCACCCAGATCGTCAAAGTGCTCAAACGGACCATTGCTGGCCTGCCATTTGCCGTTGAAATGGCTCACCAGACGGCTATCGACTTCCGGCTCCATCGCTAGCCCGGCCAGCTCGTCCGGAGTAATCGGGTCGACAAAATTCGGGAAGGCATTTTTCAGCACTACGGGTTGTTTTTGCCAGTATTTCTCAAGAAATTCCGGCCAGTTCAGGTTCAGTTGATACGCCATGGGTAGCACCAGTGAGAGGGGAAACAGGCGCGATTATGGTGGAGAGCGTGGAGGGCTGCTTTGTCGTGGGTCAAGCGCAGATGATTTGCCTGCCACGCGCGTGTTGGCAATGATTAAACCTGGTCATTAGGTGAAGTGGTATTAAAGTAAAACTTAAATGATAATTTTTCCTGAACCTTTTCCCCCGTCCGACGTTTACTTTTACTCAAGGCATCTTACCTCTTAAAACTGGTAGTTTTTTAATTTTAAGAACAAGATTAGCATTAGAGATTGTCATTCTTTATATTTAGCTCTAAGCTATTTTCTTTTGCATACCTGGCTCATTAAAGGCAATGATTAGAATCACAAGGACTGTTGAAAGCGAACATTGCTTACAAGAATATATTTCAACGTTTTCTGCCTTAAATAATCTTATTGACCGACACCTTTCTAAAACTTATCTCAATCTTTTTGCCCGCCCTCAGCAGGCTGAAGATGGTGCGGTTGAATGGTATAGCGAAATAAATGGTAAACCCCAACGCTTTAACGCTTTAAACGTCGTTGAGCGAGACAAAATCGCCATACTCCTCTCACAAAAGCTGGCGGCACTCACTCAACTTCATCAAACACTCTCGACTAGCGCGCAGACTTCTCCCGAAACACTGCAGTTACTGGCAAAAATAGCCAGACAGCCCTCACCAGAAAGAATATGGATCGTTGACGGTCAGCCTGTGATTACAGGCTGGGACATCATGCCTGAAACTAAGTTGCCGGCAGAACCGCTGGCTAAAAAGCGTGGGTGGTTATGGCTGGGGCTTTTAGCACTGGCTCTGCTTCTGGCTCTTGTTCTCCTGCGCGGCTGCTGGCCGACTGTCAAAGTAGCCACTCCTGCCGTTTCTCCCGTCCAGCCAGCCCCTGAGCATCAGGTCAAAATGCTCTGCCCGGCACAGCGGACAAAACAGCAGGCACCTGAAATGGTTATTATTTTTGATGCTTCTGGCTCTATGGCCATGAGCATGGATGCCACACCAGAAGAGATAATGCGGTGGATGCAGGATAAACCTGTACCCGGTATCGATCGTGAACCTCGTCGCATTACGCTCGCGCATCAATCCGCTAAACACATTATCGATGACGTGCCAAATGACATGGACATTAGCCTTATTGCCGCAGCTAATTGCCACCAGGTGAACGCAACTCCGGCTTTCCTGCCGGAACAACGCGCTGAGCTAAAAAAGTTAATTGATAAAATCCAGCCGGTGGGTAAAACCGCTCTGGCAGAGGCGTTAGAAGAGGCGGGGAAACGAGTTAATGGCGTTGACCGTGATGCCATAATTCTACTGGTGACGGACGGGGAAGAGACATGCGGAGGCTCGCCTTGCGATGTCGCGCTTGAGCTAAAAAAACGTAAGCCCCGATTACAGGTCAATGTTGTCGATATCATGAATACCGGCGCCGGAAACTGTATTGCCAGCAATACAGGTGGAAAGGTATTTGCTGTCAATAATACGCAGGAGTTTAATAAGATGATGAACAACGCCGTGAAGGAATATATACCGCAGGGTTGTGATTAACACATTAGAGAAAATGAATACATTGCCAGAAATATAGTTTCACAGCGAAACCTTTTTTGCGGCAATCGGATATGCGCACGTCCCAATAATAAGTTTAGTTTAGGTCTAAACGTTTTCGGCCATTTGCCGATAATACTCAATATTTTGTTGCCATAAACAATTGACGCAGATTACCCGGCGTATTTGCGGCGTCCTTTTCCACAGTGGAACTTGCTTTCACTTGTTCGTTTAACAGCAAAGGCATGCAGCGTGAAAGAAATTTTTCTATGCAGTGACAAGCTCGATAAATATCAGTCGATGGGTGAGAATGGACAGGCAGTATATATTTCCGCATTACAGCTGCGTGAAACCCTACGACTTAGAAAACAAACGGCGGTTGCTGACACTTTAGCCATCCCGCAAATCAGCGAGCATGGCGATCGAATCGACTGGTATGCCCCGCTGGCCGGTGACGTTATTCCATGGACGGCCGCAACGGAAGCTGAGCGCCAGGCCGCGCTCGCGCAACTCGAAACCACCCATGCAGCGTTTCGCCAGATAAGTAATGAATTTGCCCAAAGCCAGCAGCCGGAACGCCGGCTCTTTGGGAAATTACTTGAAAAAGCGATGCAATTCCCCGATCAGCAGCACGTGTGGCTGGTAGGTGGAAAGCCAGTCATCAGTTTTTGGGGATTTGTGAACGCCACTAACCAGGCCCGCATCGAGCCGTTAGACTGTTTGCGTCCAATATCTACAGCCTTGCCTCCGCAATCAGCCAGTATTGAACCGGTGATACCAGAACGCACTTTCACGCATCAAAAGCACGCCCAAAGACGCTGGTGGTTGCTCTTACCCGCATGGTTGCGTTGGCTACTGCCGCTACTTCTGTTACTCCTTTTAGCGTTACTGTTCTTACGGGGTTGCATGCCAGGCATAACGATCCCTGGTATTTCATCTTCCGTACCCGCTTTGCCCGCGCCCCACCTTCCAACAGCCGAATCTCTTGCGCCGTCGTCAAGGGCCATCATCAGCACAACAACGTCTAAGGCGAACCTGCATTCGACAACGGGCAGTGAGATTTTAAGCACCACGGGCACTTCACTCACAACGTCACAAGAGCAATCAGCATTACAAACGCCGTCACAAAGCGCAGCAGCAACGGCATCTGCTGTGGATCCTGCGTCAGCCACGAATAGCCCTCATCCCGGCGGAACAGCACCTGCTCTCGAAGCGCCATCGGCCAATACCTCAACTGGCGCTAAAGTCCCGTTGACCCTGCCCGCATCTTCACTGGCCCAAGGAAACACCCGTTTTCTGGACGGGAACTGGCACGCAGGGGCTGGTATTCAGGATCAACGCACAGGAAAGCCCCTTAGTCTGAGTTACCAAATCAATGACGGTAAGGGCGAAGTACAGATGATCCGTGGCGACGGTGTGACCTGTCGTGGCGCGGTCAACGCGGCCATTCAGTCAGGTCATCTCGCCATTAACAATCAGGGAGAAGCACAGTGCTCCGATGGCTCACGCTACCAAATGCCAGAAATTCTGTGTGCTCCCGGCGCGCAAAACATTGCGGATTGCAAAGGCCGTTACGACGCCAAAACACTTTTCCCTATTTCGATGAAGCAGGAGGCAAGTCAGTAAATGCTCGCTGAACTCACTGATTTTAAAAAACAGGTCAAACTTATTCGCGACAGCGGGATCCAGTTCCTTGATTTCGCCTTTACCCTGCCAACGCGTAAAGAATATGGGGAATTTCTTCGTCAACAGGGCGACGAGGCTATTATGCGGCTTATCTATAATGAGAGGGAAGATAAGCTGCAGATCCCTCAGCCTGACAGCGAACCTCCTCGCTACGCAGACTCCGACTACACATTGACGACCGAAGAGTCGCTACGCCTCTATCGCGGCCTCTGGTTACCGCTGCCATTTTTCCGCTTCAACCCGCCACGAGCCTTTGCTCACGGGCCGTATAACTGGTCACGCGTCCAGTTCCATGAGCTGCCTGAGCCGGATGAAAAGGGCAATACCTGGCGCGCTACTCTGATTTTTGATACCAAAATTTTCCCGGATCGCGAGAATACGCAGTATCTCGCACCGGGCGAGGATGATATCCGTTCAGGGGCGGGATTTGCTCTGGCACGCCATCCTCACGAGATGGGGGAGTTTCTCTCACTGCCATGGGTGAATGAATGGCTACGGGAAATTTTCAGTACTCAGGCTCGCGAAGTATTACGCCAACATATTGATGACATTGATGAACAACTACTGCAGAAGGAACATCAGGCGCATTATCTTAACCTGCTGCATGTCCTGGCGACGACGATTGTCGTTCCTGAAGTACAGGTCAACGACGTAAAAATCCGGGACTCAGCGATACCTGTAGATCTCGTGCTGGACATTGGTAACTCACGTAGCTGCGGCATCCTGATCGAAGAACATCGTGACGACAATAAAGGGCTTTCTCAACTTTATCAGCTTCAGCTGCGAGATTTGAGCCAACCGCAATTTGTTTATAACGAGCCTTTTGACAGCCGTCTCGAGTTTGCCCAGGCCGAATTCGGCAAGCAGGATTTCTCGCTAAAAAGCGGGCGCAGCGATGCCTTCACATGGCCAACCATTGGACGCGTCGGCGGAGAAGCCTTCAGAATGGCGGCTCAACGCCTGGGTACCGAGGGCTCAACAGGGATCTCCAGCCCTAAACGCTACCTCTGGGACGATCAACCCTATTCACCGGGATGGCGCTTTAGCCAGGCCTTCGTGAAAAGTGACAGAGAGCCGTTAGCCACTGCAGCACCGCTGCTGTATATGATCAACGATCAGGGGAAATTGCTCATTCGCCTGAAAAATGAAGAAGACCGTATGCCCGTCTTCACGCCGGTATACAGTCGTAGCTCGCTGATGACGATGATGTTGTCAGAGGTATTAAGCCAGGCTCTCATGCAAATCAACAGCCCTTCACAGCGGCTGAAGATGAACCACGCCAGCACACCGCGTCGTTTACGAAATGTCATTATGACTGTCCCTCCGGCGATGCCAAAGCCTGAGCGCGCTATCTTTGAGGAGAGCATGCATGACGCTATCCGCATGGTCTGGAAAGCGCTCGGCTGGGAAGAGATGGATTATGAAGGCGATGACCCGCAGTGCTTGAAATACGCCCATCCAGGCGTACACGTGAAGTGGGACGAAGCCACCTGTGGGCAGTTGGTATATCTCTATAACGAAACGCAGAACTACTTTGGCGGTCGCACGGACGAATTTTTTGCAGCTACTCGCCGTCCCGATACTCAAAAGGACACCAGCGATACACGCTCATTAAAAATCGCGTCGATTGACATTGGCGGAGGAACGACCGATCTCGTCATTTCTCGCTACACGCTGGATGAAGGCCAGGGCATTAACGTCCGGATTACCCCGAAACAGCTTTTCCGTGAAGGGTTTAAGGTAGCAGGCGACGACATACTGCTGGATGTTATACGGCTTTTCCTCCAGCCAGCAGTAAAAGCGGCCATGACCAAAGTCGGCCACAGCGATCTTGCAGCCGAATCAATGATGTCACAACTGTTCGGTAGTGAATCGATCGAAGCCGGAAAACAGGTATTACGTCAGCAGCTTACATTACAGATCTTCGCGCCTCTGGCATTATCTATTTTGCATCGCTATGAAGAGTACTCCCCGGAAAATGGGCGGGAGATACTGAATTACACCTTCCGTGAGCTACTTGCCGATAATCTTCCAACCGAGAAAGTACAGGATTACGTCAACGACGTTGCCCGTTCCGGACAGCTTGCGAGCGAAGTACCGTTCTCCATTCTGGATGTACCGCTGGAGTTGGATCTTGCGCGTCTGCACAATGAATTTATCGACCCTCGCAGCGGGCGAATGAACATTTGCCACAGCCTGCGCGCGTTGTGCGAAGTGCTTTGGCACTACAACTGCGATGTATTACTTTTAACCGGTCGTCCATCCCGCCTGCCGGGAATTCAAGCGCTCATTCGCCAGCTTCAACCTGTTCCCCCTTCTCGCGTGCTGCCACTCCACGGTTATGAAACCGGTGGCTGGTATCCGTTTAACAAGAAAGGATGCATTGACGATCCGAAATCGACAGCCGTTGTGGGGGCGATGCTGTGCCTGTTAGCGGAGAAATCCAGGCTCAACAACTTCTTCTTCCGCACTGCGAACTTTAAGCCTTATTCAACCATCCGCTATGTCGGGATGCTTGATGGAAACAATGTGATTAAAGACAGCAATGTCGCCTATCGCGACGTTGATTTGGACTCCGCTGATTTCCAGTTACCGGAAGGGAAAGGCTTTGAAGCACGGGGGGAAGTGCGTATCGGTTTCCGCCAGCTTGATAACGAACGCTGGCCATCGACCGCACTTTACACCCTAAAAATTACCAGTGCGAACCTGGCAAGCGAGCTGTCGGGTGATGCTGTAATAAGCATCGGTTTAACCGCAGAACAGGGACGTGGACGTAGTAGCGAAGAACCGGTCAGTCCGGAGCGCTTCCAGATTGGCTCGATGGAAATGAAAAACGCACAGCGCGGCTATGGTCGTAGAGATGTTGCATTCCAGTTGAACACAATGGTCGGTAATGGGCTGAGTGAAACCCATTACTGGCTGGATAGCGGGAGTATTAAAAGCTAATGAGCACTATTCATCCCAACACCATTATCCAGGGCTGGAATGGCGTCGAACAAGGTGCAGGCCGGGCCATTGACTGGATCGCAAGCGTTCGTCAGGACGCGCCGCGCCTGAACACTGAAGCCGATCGCCTGACCATGAACTTGCGCCGCAGCCGTAACAAAGCACGCAGATTGGCGCAGGCCGCAGCGAAACCGATGACAATCGGCTTCTTTGGCTTGTCGCAGGCAGGCAAATCGTATCTCATTTCCGCGCTGGCTGCGGGTGAAAACGGAAAGCTGGAAACACGCCTCGGCGGCAATCAGCTCGATTTTCTGACACACATCAACCCGCCTGGCGGCGGCAAAGAGGCGACGGGTCTTGTTACCCGGTTTAGCCGCAGTGCTCAGAGCTCAGACGACCGCTGGCCTGTCACGTTACAGCTCTTCAACGAAGTGGAAATGGGGAAGATCCTCGCCAACGCATTCATCCATGACTTCAACCAGGAAAAATTTGACTGGCAGTTCGATGAAAAACGCATCAGCGATCTGTTAACGTCCCTGTCGAAACGACGCCTGACCTCCCGCAGCCCTGGCGTGACCGAAGATGACGTAGTTTCTTTTTGGGATTACCTCATCCGCCATGCTGAGAAAACGCAAAGCCGTTTTGCCCTGACCTACTGGCCACAGGCAGTAAGCCTCGCACCATGGCTTTCTGTTGAAGATCGCGGCCAGCTTTTCTCCGTTTTATGGGGCGAAGTACCAGAACTAACCAATGCCTATATCCGTTTTGCCAACACGCTACAGCGTCTCGGTGGAGTGCAGGAGCTGCGTGCCCCGCTGAGCACGCTGGTTCGTAACGAAAACGGCCTGCTTATCCAGCGGGATAGCATCATGAACGTCGATATGCTGGAGCGGCTGAATACCCCGTCGGATCAGACTATTGAAGTCTGTCCTGTGGTAAATGGGCAAACGGGTGCGTCTATTTCGCTATCGCTGGCAGAGCTCACTGCGCTTACCGTTGAATTGCATATCCCGCTAATGGCTCCGCCTCGCGAAACAATCTTCGAAGCCGTCGACTTGCTTGATTTCCCGGGTTATCGCGGCCGTCTGGCGGTGGAGTCCATGAGTGATGTCACTCGCGAGGTTAAAAATGCAGAGAGCAACCCGCTAGCGCAGTTAATTTTGCGCGGAAAAGTGGCCTATCTTTTTGAACGCTACACCGAAAACCAGGAGATGAATGTCCTGGTGGTGTGTACGGCCTCAACAAAACAGTCCGATGTCAAAGAAGTGGGCGGCGTTCTGGACGAGTGGATCCGTTACACCCAGGGCGCCGATGCCGACGCGCGTGGTCGTCGCTTACCTGGCCTAGTCTGGGCATTAACCATGTTTGATCTGCGCATTAGCCAAAACCTTTCCCATGACGAAGCACTTCTTCGCCAGTCCTGGGGGCTTGGCGGGATGATCAAAATGGCGATGACCGAGCGTTTTGGCCAGTACAAATGGATGCAGGAATGGAGCCAGGGTCAGGCGTTCAATAACACGTTCCTGGTACGCAAACCGCGCCAGCAAACGCCCTTTATCCGCATGAACGCAGGTAGTGAAGCGGCTTTCAACGACGACAATGGCGGGCAGCTCGCACTGATGCGGAAAACCTTCCTTGAAGATGAAGCTGTCGCTCGCTACATCGCGAACCCTGCTGAAGCCTGGGATGCGATGCTCACCCTCAACGACGGTGGTATGCGCCGAATGGCCGATTATCTGGCCCGCGTCGCCCGCCCTGAACTGAAACTGGAGCGGATCGCAGAACAGCTCGACGAGATCCGCCACGAACTGGTCGAAGGGGGACTGGGGAACTGGTACCAGCCGGACGGCGAAGAAGAGCTGTCCAGAAAATCCCGAATTGCGCAAGAGATCCTTGCCACCCTGAAAAAACGCAGCGGCATGCACGGCGAACTGCTGGCGCGGTTGGTTCCGGCACGCCGCGATCTCCATGCACTTTACATGCAGCAAACGACCCTGTCTGCGCCTGAAGCAGAAGAAGAAGATGCAGGATTCTTTGATATCGGTGTGGAAGATGCTTTCGAAAGCAGCGCAACTGCGGTGACGACGCACAGCCATGAGATCGCTTTCGCGCACCAGAGCGTTCAGCTCTGGATTAACCATCTGCGCGGCCTGCCTGAAACCGCCGCCATGCTCAACTACATCAGTCTTCCGCGCCCGATTGCCGAAGCGCTGGTAGACGAATTGATCACGGGGTTATTGCGTTCACGTGTCGAGGACGCGCTGGTCAATGCAATGAAAAATACCGAGCAGGCTGGCGTTCGTCGCGAACGTATGGTCGAGCGTCAGGTTTCACGCGTGCTTCACGTGATGAGCGATTTCATCACCTGGCTGGGCTATCAAAATATGCCGGAATCGAAACGCCCGGCCCGTCTCAACCAGCCCGAACAGCCGATCTTTACCCGTCCACCAACGTGCGACAGCGTGGTCTGGAAAGGTGATGAACGCCTGGCACGCCTGACGCCGCAACAGCTGAACTACAGTGCCTTCTTTATCATCGACTGGCTGGTTGGCCTGGAAGCACTCATTACCGAAAACGCAGGTCATTCTGCCGGACGCGAGATTAGCGTCGCGCAGAACGAAAATCTGGGCGTCATTCTCCGCCAGATTAAATTGGCAAAGGAGTAACTGGACGTGATCAAACCTGAACTTAAGACGCTGACCCCTATACAACCAGGATTCGCATTGCTCTTGTTGAAAGGCTGGAAAGGCGATGCCGAGGGCGTCACAATCTCGGTAGTACGTAATCAGGATCGCCTGTATCTGGATAGCCACGGTGATTGGGTCAGTGGCGAGATTTTCCTCGCCCTTCCTCCACTGATACAAAATGAGGAGACGCCCTGCGTTCAGGTCGGCCCTTCTCTGATCGATCCACTACTCGCCAACCGCCAGGCGGCCTATCGCATCACCATCAAAGATGGAAGTAATAAGGATATGGGGATTCTGACCATCGCTGAAGGGCTACTCAGCTCCCAGGCCGGTGGTGAAAACCCACTCCCGGAAAATATACAGACGCTGAATGATACCCCCATCGTGCAGCCGATGTCCGTTCAAGAACCGGAACCTGTCGTTTTAGAACCTGTCGCAGAAAAGCCTGTATCTCAACAGCCGCATAAGCCGAAAAGTAAGCTGCCGTTATTTGCGGGATTAGCCATTCTATTGCTCCTGCTGGCCGCTGCTGGGTGGTGGTTTACCCGTAAGCCAGAGCCTGCAATTCCAGCGGCACCTCCCGCGCCCGTCGCGAAAACTACCGGGCCGTGTGGTGATGAACAAATGGCGAGCGGCAATGAAATGGCGTTCGTTAAAGGGTGCCTGCGTAGCCAGCCAAGTAGTGCACAACTGCTGGACGTCATCGCAAAAGCGAAAGCGGCAAAACATTGCGATATCGCTCAGCGCCTTTACGCCTATAAAGCCCAGTCCGGCGATACGCAGATAGCTGTTCGTTATGCACAAGAATATGACCCGAAAACCGCAAAACCAGGGGGATGCTTCAATCCTGACGCAGAGACAGCGGCGTATTGGTATGAATCGGTTGTAAATCAGGACCCGCAGAATAACGAGGCCAAAGCCCGTTTAGCTGAGCTGAAGAAATAGGATAAACAATGAAATACATGCATTGGTTCAGTAGCCTGGTGTGTGCCGCAACGCTGGCATCCCCCGCCTGTGCCGCGGGTAAACAGCCGCTTTTGCAGGAAGGTAAACATGCGTTATTCCAGCGGGTACTGACTTACCCAGGCTGCCAGCTGTCCGCCAAAGCAGGTGAAGCAGGTAAAGAGCAGCCGGCCTTTAGTCGATTCTATGTTTACCAAAGGACAACGCTGGGTCAGGACACGTGGCTGCAGGTTGGGCCGGACAGCTTTGGTCATACCGCTGGCTGGATGAAATCCTCCTGCACCGTTGACTGGAAAATGCAGCTGACGCTGGCGTTTACCAATCCTGCTGGCCGTCAACCGATGCTGTTCTTTAAAGAGAAATCCGACGTTGAGTCTCTTCTGAACAGCAAAAACCCTGCGGCAACATTGCAACCAATGCTCAACAGTTTGAGCAGCCATAAACCGGTCCCGCAGGTTCTGGCACGCGAGCCTGATTACATGGTGGATCAGTTAAAAAACTTTTATCTCTTACCTGTTCTTGGCTCAGATGATGTGTTTACCGATACCGGCTTCCAGGTACGTGTACTCAACGTTGCCTCCGTCAGCGAAAAGTCGCCCGCAAAAAAGGCCGCGTCCGCTGCTGATGAAAAGAACATGATGAAAGGGTTCTCCGCCTCGGTTGTTTTTGTGATCGACTCCACCATCTCGATGGGGCCGTATATCGATCGCACTAAAGAGGCGATCGATAAGATCTACAAGAGGATCGAGAAGGAACACTTACAGGATCAGGTCAAGTTTGGCCTGGTAGCTTTCCGCTCCAGCGTGAAAGCGGTTCCGGGTCTTGAATACGACAGCAAGATGTATGTCGACCCCAATACCGTTAAAGATGGTAAAGACTTCCTCGCTAAAGTACATGACCTGAAGCAGGCTACCGTTTCCAGCAGCAAGGTTGATGAAGATGCTTACGGCGGGGTCATGACAGCGCTGGACAAAGTGGACTGGACGCAGTTTGGCGCCCGCTACGTTGTACTGATTACTGACGCAGGCGCGCTTGATGGCACAGATAAGCTCTCGTCAACCCATCTGGATGCCGCCCAGGTGCGTCAGGAAGCCGCCTATCGTGGCGTTGCGCTGTATGCGTTACATCTGAAAACCTCTGATGGTAAGAAAAATCACAGTTCTGCTGAAGCCCAGTATCAGGAGCTGACGTTAAATCCATTCCTGCACAAACCGCTCTACTATCCTATTGATTCAGGTGATGTAAATAGCTTCGGTAGTATGGTCGATAACCTGGCGAATGCCATTACCGGCCAGATTAAAACAGCCTGGAGCGGCGAAGAAACGGCGGGGAGCGCGCTGGGGGCAAGCCCTAAATATGCCGGTAAGAAAGAAGATCCCCTGCTCAGTGATGCCGACAAGTTAAGTAAGGCAATGCGTCTTGCCTATCTGGGTGAAAAGCAAGGCACCACGGCACCACCGGTATTCAAGTCATGGATAAGCGACCGCGATCTGATTGACCAAAACATCCCGGCGACCGAGGTGCGCGTACTGCTCACAAAAAGCGAGCTCAGCGATCTGAGCGATGTCATGAAGAAGATCGTCAATGCCGCCAATGAGGGGATGATCTCTCCGGATGACATGTTTGCCAGCCTGCGTTCTCTGGCGGCAACCATGGGCAACGATCCAAACCAGGCGAAAGGGAAAAATGCGACCCGCCTAGGAGAGATGGGACTGCTCGGTGAATATATCGAGAGCTTACCTTACCTCAGTGAAGTATTGAGCCTGGACGAAGAAACCTGGAAAAGCTGGGATGGCCTTGAGCAGGAGCGTTTCATCCGCAGGCTGAATACCAAGCTTAATTACTATCAACGCTACAACCAGGATGTAGACCGTTGGGTGGCATTAGCGCCCGATAGCGACCCACGCGATAACGTTTATCCGGTACCTCTGGAGAACCTGCCCTGATGTTGAGGATCCGCGATATGGAGATCAGCCGGGGCGGGACGCATGGCTATAGCGTCGCCCTCCCGCACCTCTCGTTGAAAAAGGGAGAGGTGGTCGCTCTAACCGGGCCTAGCGGGTGCGGTAAAAGCACGCTTCTGGAGATGATAGGGGCGATCCTTCGCCCAGCGCATCTTGCCGAATACCGGCTCGCCGGTCGCGATATTTCAATACCGCTCATGGCTGAAAACGAGCCTGTCCTGGCCGCGCTTCGCGCACGCGAGCTTGGGTTTATGCTACAGCACGGCGGCTTGTTGCCCTGGTTACCCGTGATAGAAAACATCACTCTGGTTCGCAGGCTGGCAGGACTTAGCCTACAGTCAGCCTGGCTCGATAAGGCCATCGACAGCCTGGGCGTGCGGCCGCTGCTGACAAGAATGCCTTCCCGGCTTTCTATCGGCGAGCGCCAGCGCGTTGCCTTCATCCGTGCGATTGCCCACCAGCCACGCTTACTCCTTGCCGATGAACCGACTGCGGCGCTGGATCCTGATAATGCAGACCGGTTGTTTGACCTGATGATCGGCATGGTGCGCTCACTGGATATGGCAGCCATTGTTGTGAGCCACGACTGGCAGCGCGTGACGCATTTTGGGATTGACCGATATCAGGCCGTGACCGGAGAGGGAAAAAGTGTCTTCTTACCCAGCTGATATGCCAGCGTCAGGCACCCTGCTATGCCGTATGGCTCTGCGCGATCTCATTCACGATCGCAAGGTCGCGCTGTGCATCATCTTCTCTTTGATTGCCGTTATCGCACCGTTATTGCTGCTGTTCGGATTGAAGAATGGCATTGTCAGCCAGCTTCGCCATCAGCTTCTCGACGACCCTCGCACCCGGGAAGTACGTATAACGGGTAATGGTAATTATGATTTTGCCTGGCTTGATAAGCTCGCCCGCCGTTCAGAAGTCGGATTTTCGATTCCGTTAACCCGTTCGCTGAACACTCAGGCCGATCTGGTCCGGGACGGGCAACACTTTGTCCCGGGTGCTGAAGTGATCCCGACGGCCAAAGGCGATCCTCTTTTGCAGGATGTCAGAGCACCGGTCAAAGACAGCGATACCGTACTCAGCGCCAGTGCGGCACGGCGCCTTGGCGTGCAGCCAGGAGATATCCTGCGCCTGATGGTGAGCCGAAAAAGCGAAGGGAAAAACCAACGCGCCACGTTCGCTTTAACCATTACCGGCGTGCTGGATGACGCAAAATTTTCACGTCAAAGTGCCTTTATTACATTGTCTTTGCTTGTTGCTCTGGAAGACTACCGCGATGGCTTTCAGGTTCCCTTGCTGGGGGTCAGCGATGGCAAGCCGCCCAGAGAGAGAACCCGCTATTCAAGAGCACGTATCTATGCCAGTTCGATAGATGACGTTTCACTCCTCGCGCGGTGGCTGGAGACGCAGAACATTGAGGCTATCACTCAGTCAGCTCAAATTGAGTCTGTGCGTGCCATCGACCGTGTGCTGGGGATTATCTTTGGCGTGATTGCCTGGATCTCTGCATCAGGGTGCATCGCCTCGTTAGTCGGTGCCTTCATCGCCAACATTGATCGTAAGCGCAAAGATATGGCCGTGCTGCGCCTTCTGGGTTTTCGCCGTCGCGCTGTGACGCTTTTTATTATTATTCAGGCGCTGTGTTTGACCGGCGTCTCATACGGACTGGGTGTGATCATCTACCTGCTGGGCAGCGCATTGTTCAACCATGTGTTGGGCAGTTCTTTACCGGACCAGGCATTCGTCTGTCACCTTGTCCCCCTTCATTTTATCGCCGCATTGCTCTGTGTCCTTGCCGTGGCGTTAGGCGTGGCCGCTATCGGAGCACTGCGCGCATTGAAAATCGAACCTGCGGAGAGTTTACGTGAAATCTAAACTGGCGGTGAGCCTGGCTATCATTGGACTCGGGTACGCCTGCGCGGCGAAAGCCACCTGGGATGAAAAGTTCTGGAACCCAAAACCTCTGGCCGATGACGTGATATTGCCTATGCCGTGCGACGGTGCCATGGCATTTCGCAAAGTCGCTATCCCGCTGAATAAACCGCTGGAAGATTACAACATCACGCTGGGGCAAGAAGGCGACGACTGGGGATACGTTGAACAATCTCGCCAGGAACACATTGCAGGCAGTTTCCCGGAGAAGGGTGGTAAGGGCCGTTATTACCTGATGGCCAAATATGAACTGAGCGACCTGCAGTATCGCGCGCTTTCTGGGGAATGCCCGACGACGGATATGAAAGGACGTTTACCGAAGGTGAGTATTGGCTGGATGGATGCCATGGTATTCGCAAATCAATACAACCTGTGGTTACGAAAAGAAAAACTTTCTGCACTGCCTGAAGATGATGGTCAGGCGGGATTTTTACGGCTTCCGACAGAAACCGAGTGGGAGTTTGCCGCACGCGGCGGGCTCGCGGTTTCCCCCGCAGAGTTCCGCGATCGCCACTTCCCCATGCCTGAAGGATTAAACGGTTATGTCTGGTTTGCGGGGGCACAGTCTGCAAATGGAAAACTTCAGCTTACCGGCCTGCTGAAACCTAACCCGCTCGGATTGCACGACATACTGGGCAACGCAGCAGAGATGATGTTTGACCCGTTCCGCCTGAACAAGCTCGATCGCCTGCATGGTAAGGCTGGGGGCTATGTCGTTCGGGGGGGCAGTTATATGACTCCTCAGGCGGATATCCGCAGTTCACTGCGTGGAGAGGAGCCGTACTATGCCAATGCGGGCGAGAATACAACCAAAAGCACCGGTGTTCGTCTGGTTTTAGTTTCCACAACCCTGACATCACGCGAGCGGGTGAAAGAGATTGAAAAAGAGTGGCAATCATTAGGCACGGGTAAAAAGGAGACACCTGCAGGCAAAGCTGATGATTCGCTAAAAAACCTGAATGCTATCTCGGCAAAAGTCCAGGATGACGCACTGAAGAAACAACTTGAGCAACTGCGCGGTGAGCTGCGCGCAAATAGCCAGCTTCGGGATGAACAACGGGATCAGGCAATACGCACATCGTTACAGTTGGGCGCCTTTTTGTGCACAAAAATGAAAGATGACGGCGAGTTTTACGATCGTCTCAACCAGCTCTTCACCAAAACCTGTGCCGCAGGCAGCCAGCTTGATGCTAATTGCTCCCGCCGTCAGGAACAGCTTGGTCAACATCAAAAAGCCCTTGATTTTATTACCAGTTATTACGCTGACACCCTGGTAGACATGGGCACAACCTATGACAAACCCCTCATCGAACCGCAGGTCGCTGTCGTATTGCAACAGATGGCTGCACGCGGAAAAACCAACCTTAACGGTTATCTCGATACCTACTGGAAGAACCTTCAGGGGTACTGGAAAGATGGAAAAGTTGCGCGCGAGGCGTGGCTTAGTTCATGTAAAAAAAATAATTAAATAGTTCAGGAGATTGGAATGTTAAAGGTTATTCGCACAGCAGTGATAGCAGGAATGATGGTATTTCTGGCGGGGTGCCAGAATGGCAGTACGGGAAGTAGTGGCGGCGTCGACCCGCGCCTTGCCAATAATCAGGACGTTGAGTTTTTCAATAAATCAGGCTGGCAGGCCTGTGCTGGCGGCGCGGTAATCGGCGCACTGGCTTGCGCTGTCAGTAACTCCAGCAACAAAGCGGTATGTATGGCCGCCGCCGCTATCGCCGGTTGCGGTGTGGGTATGGGGGCTAACGCCTATCTGGATAATCAGCGCAAAAAATACGCCTCCCAAGAGCTGCAGTTAAACGCAACGATTAAGGATGTTGAAGCCGAAAACAAACGCATTCAGAACGCAACCAGCGTTGCAAAATCGGTTATCGACTCTGATAAAAAGACCCTCGCTCAAATAGAAAAAGATATGGCTGCAAACACGGTGAAAAAAGACGCCGTACAGAAGCAAATTAAAGGAGTGGATGCCAACATTGCTTACCTTCGCGGCACCATCACCGACATGAAAAAACATGAGAAGCAGTGGCAGGACGTTTCTGCAGACATGAGCAAATCCGGCAGTGATACCCAAAATCTGGATAGCGAGATTGCGTTGATGCGCGACAAAATTGGCTCTCTGCAGGGCGAGCTCGATAGCCTCTATACCCAGCGCACCGCGCTGAAAGTCGGTTGAGGGGAATAGCAATGCGTTATATTTTTCTTGCACTCAGCGCACTCATATTAGCCGGCTGTGCCACTAACGCGCGAGATTGTGACCCGACAACCGGTGATGTCAGCATTATTACCAAATTTAACTGCAACTACTCCGGCACCTGGGATAAGCGCGTTGAAGATAAACAAAAAACGCTGCAACACGATCAGGAACTGAATAAAGAGTTCAAAGCGGTGAATGATGCGATTGAAAAAGAGAAAGCACTGAGCAATGCCAACGTAGCCAGTAAACAAAAATCGCAGCAAGAACTGCAAAAGTCGATGAACAATCTGGTCGCCCAGTTGAAGAAAAAAACAGCTGGCCGGGCTGATGCTCAAAAGCAAGTTGCAGACCTGGAAAAAAGTATGAAGGAGGCGCAAAACAAACCAAGCGCTTCCGAATTGCAAAAACAGATGGAACTGCAGAAGCTGCAGGGACAGCTGAATGAATTACAAGAAACACTGGCTTCACAATAATAAAATAGCAGCCGGATTACCGGCTGCTTTACCTGCTAAGGAAAAATAACGTTGAAATCTCAATTACTCTCTGCTGGATTATTGACACTTCTGGCGACAACTCCAAGCGTTCATGCTGCACCGCCTGAGCCTGAACTTATTTTCAACTGCGAACTCACGAACGGAAAATACGTTATCGTCCGTCTGGATCACGATGTTCCTACTTATTATTACGGCTCACTTGAAAAAGTAGAAATGACTCTCCCCAAAAATGAGGGAGACAAAAAGCAGGTTCGCCTGGGTGAAATGACGTTCTCAGGTGGAGGCGCTTATTATTATCGTTTCATCAATGGCAACTACAGCTATGTTGTTTATAGCGGTACGGGAAAAGGATGGGATTATACCGGCCTGAAAGTATATAAAAACCAAAAGCTCATCATGAAAAAAGAGTGCACTAATGGGGGGTTTTTACCTAATGAATATCGCGGTCAAGGCCTCGTAAAAGAAGCGGACACCGGTGATGATGCAACATACGGTTATGTTGATTAATACATCATTTTCAGGATGGTAAAATATGATGAGCCGTTACTTACACTGTAGCACAGTATTCGCATGTCTTTTATTCGCTGCTCCAACTCATGCGATTGAGATCTGGCACTCAAACACCGTCTGGGCAAATCAAGGGATGTGCAGCGCCACTTTCACGCTGGACAGTGGCATGGAAAGCGTTGGTTCGTTAGAGATAGGCTTTGACCTCGTTGATGCAAAAAATAACCTTGTAGCTCATGATACTTTGCAGGTAGACCCATTCGGCGATTCTGATGCCACGCGATACCAAACGGCTTTCGCCGAAGGCGAGCATTATTGCGAAAGCAATCTCACGCTGCGCCTGACGTCACTGGCATTAGTTAACGGAAAGACCAAACAGCCTTTACCTCTCAGTTTGCTTACACCAAGGGCATTTATTCCATTCCCTATCATTAACCCACAGGCAGATCACTAATATGTCTATAGACGCTGAAGCAAACTCAACACCTGACAATAATGGACCTGGCCTTTGCTTTTTGTTATTACTTATCTTTGGCGGGTTCGTTTTCTTTATACCTGCAAGCGTTGTGGTCGCCTTCCCGGCCGTTCTCGCCGGTTCCTTCCTGTATTTTATCTGGTATCTTATTTCGGAAGGGCATTTAGGCAATATTCTTGGCAGTATGATCGTCAGCATGATACTTATGGCTATCGCCGCAGCTATTCCTGTCATTGGCTGGATATTGTTACTTCTATGGATCTTCTACAATATTGCGAAAGCCTTTGAGACGATAAAAACATTACTTCCCGATGCGCTCTTTAGCGCTGTTCTCTATGGATGTTTGCTCTTTCCCGTTATCCAGGAAATGGCAATGGACGAGGAGAGCAACATGGCTGCCACTATCGCTTGTGGTGTCGTGTACGTGATAACTGCAGGGCTTTATTGTTCCAGGTTAACGCAGCTGGCAACCAACACTAAGCAAAGTATTTTCTATTTTTCAATTATGTGGCTTTCGGTCCCACTTATCGCACTTCTGATCGTCTCGATTGTGGCATCCTTACGCGCGGCATTCAGAACCGTGCTGACCCCGGTGCAGACCGTGGTCAAAACCCCGCAAAACGTATCAGCGCATATGCGAGGCGGGAGCCATGTCAACGCTTACACCCGAACTGTGACCACCATTCAACATAGCGTGACCTCCCAGACGCTTCCGGGGATGGGAGCTGTTGGGGCCTCTATGGTTGGTTCCGTATCGGAGGCAACGATAACAACACCACAACAGCCACAGCAAACCTTGCCAGCGCTGGAACACAAACCAGCCGGGGGTGAATTAACACAGTATGCGACGAACAAAGACCACAATTTTTACCGCTACGACAATCTCAACGCGAAAAAAATAAATAATTTCGTCCAGGCGGCCAGTCATCGTCAATTGCTGCCTCCTCTCACGGAAGATGCGATCCTGTTCTACTACGACGAAACGGTTTTCGGCCAAGGGGATCATGGTGTGGTATTAACCGATGACGGTGTTTATTGCGTGTTAGGAAAATTGTATGAAACTTTCTACGCCCGCTTCAGCGAAGTCAGTAGCGTAGTCATAAAAGGATCCTTTAATAAAAAAATTGTCCTGCATATGAAGAATGGCCAGAAACATAATATTGAACTGACTCAATCAAATGCCGGGGCAAAAAAAATCTACGAACTTATCAGCATCGCAGCCCAGAATTAAGTAATCCTCCAGGCACCCGCTCAACGGGTGCCTTTCAGACTTCTGCATGACACATTCTGACAGTTTCACGCTTTATCGTGATCGCCATATCTACAGCGGCTTATATCGTTACGTTAAGAGAGAGCTGTCATGAGGCCTGAAATGAGCGATTTCACTGAACTGCCGGTCACTGGCTTTGTTAAGACCACAACAGCGGTCTACACGCGTAAACAGAACCCCTCGGTATTCTCGCCCGTGGCGCGTGAACTCCCTGCGGGAAGCCAGCTGACGGTGCAGGCTGCGGTGATGGGGGATGCTGTGGAAGGCAACGCGCACTGGTATCGCATTGATGAGGATACATACATCTGGGCGGGGGCATGCACACGGCTCGATCCTTACCCGGCGTTTCCGCCAGGCACGCGAACGAACTGGATGGCGGTGGTGTTCGAGGTACGCTAGGTCCGGTGTAGGTCGGGTTAGGCGAAGCCGCCACCCGACTCAAACACGCCGCGAAAACTTAATCCAGCTTCAGCTCGTCATAATGGGTAATCAGTTTACCCACGATGCCGTAGTCCAGCGCTTCTGCCGGAGACATCCAGAAGTTGCGGTCGGTGTCTTTTTTCACTTTTTCCAGCGGCTGGCCGGTGGCGTCGGCGATCAGCTTGTTCACGCGATCCAGCATGCGGATGATCTCGCGCGCTTCGATCTCAATATCCGTTGCCTGACCGCGCACGCCGCCCAGTGGCTGGTGGATCATAAAGCGGGTATTTGGCAGCGAGTAGCGGTGCTCTTTTTTCGCCGCCAGGAAGATGGTGATCCCGGCGCTCGCCACCCAGCCGGTGCCGATGACGTGCACTTCCGGGCGGATGAACTTGATGAAGTCGTGGATGGTATCGCCCGCTTCCACGTGGCCGCCCTGGCTGTTGATGTACAGCTTGATCGGATCGTTGCTGACGCTTTGCAGCAGGATCATCTGGGTGATGACCTTCTGCGCCAGCTCCTGGTTGATCTCACCGGAGATCACAATCGAACGAGACTCCAGCAGTTTTTGCTGCAGAGCGCCCGCGCCGTTTGCCCCTTCCGCTTTTTCCTTGTCGCTATCTTTCAGTGTGTAGTGCATTGTTATTTCCTCAGCTTGTCGCGCTCAAAACCAGAGTGTAGCCTGTTTTACCGGTGAAAGTCCTCACAGACAAATAACGAGGGAGCTTATGAATATTGCCCATGTCGCACTCTGGACCCGCAGCCTGAACGCGCAGGTTCAGTTCTGGGAAACGGTGTTTGGTGGCCGCAGTAACGAACGCTACGTCAGTAAAAATCGTCCCGGTTTCGAATCACACTTTATTACGCTGAATAACGGGCCGACCATCGAGCTGATGACGCTGCCGGATCTGCCCGACGCCCCTGCGCACCCGGAGTTTATCGGCTGGGCGCATATCGCCATCAACGTCGGCAGCAAAGCGCAGGTCGACAGCATGGCGGAGCGGGCACAGGCCAACGGCACGCTGCTCAGCGCCCCGCGCATGACCGGGGACGGCTTCTATGAAGCGGTAATTGCGGATCCGGACGGCAACCGCATTGAGCTTGTGGGTGCATAAAATCAGCGTTTCGTTGCTTAGCCGCCCCGGTCACGTATCGCTATACTTCATCTTCATACGGTTATCATATTGTTAAATGATAATGATAGTTAATGTGTTAAGATGAAAGTCAGCATAAACAGTCCCTTACGTAACCGGCGGGATTGTTTGCATCCTCGACATGTAAATCAGCACCGGGGCGGTGAATGGAACACATTGTGTATGTGGTTGATGACGATGACG
This sequence comes from Enterobacter cloacae complex sp. S3, assembly GCF_014930495.1. Taxonomy (NCBI): domain Bacteria; kingdom Pseudomonadati; phylum Pseudomonadota; class Gammaproteobacteria; order Enterobacterales; family Enterobacteriaceae; genus Enterobacter; species Enterobacter cloacae complex sp. S3. Next base: position 209,377 of record NZ_JADBRD010000019.1, read on the forward strand.
CAGTCAGGCAGTCCGTGATCGGGCTGCTGGATTCGGCGGACCTGAACGCCGTCGGCTTTTCATCGGCAGAAGCGTTTCTTCAACACCGCTTTGAAGAGCTCCCGTCGTGCGTGGTCCTCGATATGCAAATGCCCGCCATCTCGGGCTTTGAGGTGGCTGACGCCCTAAAGGACAGCGGGCGCGAGATCCCGATTATTTTTCTTACCGGCCACGGCACTATCCCGATGTCGGTGCGCGCCATTAAAGGCGGCGCGTACGAATTTCTCACCAAGCCCGTCGAATCCACCGCGCTTATCGACGCCATTGAGTCCGCGCTTCAGCTGGCGGAACACAACGCCGTGCGCAATAAAGAGCACTACGCCCTGAAGCAGCGCCACATGTCCCTCACCCCGCGCGAGCACGAGGTGCTGACGCTGGCGATAAGCGGCATGCTGAACAAGCAGATTGCCGCCGAGCTGGGCGTCAGCGAGATCACGGTGAAGGTGCACCGCCGCCGCGTGATGGAGAAAATGCAGGTGCGCTCCGTCGCGGAGCTGGTCAGGGCCGTTGAGCGCCTGACCAATAGCCAGCCGGCGGAGTAACCTTTACCCTTCCTGCGCCGCCAGCGGCAGCGCAAACGCGAACACCGTGCCGTACGGCTCCCGGCGGCGCGCGCTCAGCTTCCCGCAGTGGCGCTCGATGATGCTGGCGCTGATGGTCAGCCCCATCCCCATCCCCTGGGCCTTGGTGGAGTAGAACGAGTCAAAAATCTGCTCCAGCCGCTCGGGCTCAATGCCGCTCCCGGTATCGGCGATCTCGACGATCACTTTCCCGTCCGCGTTGGCGGTGCTGAGGGTAATGGTGCTGGCGCGTTCCTTCACCTCGGCCATCGCCTCTACCGCATTCATCACCAGGTTCAACAGCACCTGCTGGATCTGCACGCTATCGCCGGTGATAAAGCTGTTCTGCGCCTGTAACAGATAATCAACGCTAATATGTCTCTGCTCCAGCTCGCTGCGCGAAAGCGTGATGATATGGTGGATCAGGTAGTGCATGTCGATGCGCGAGAAGGTGGGATCCTGCTTGCGCGTCAGGGACTGGATGCTGCGAATGATCTCCCCCGCCCGCGCGCCTTCCGCGGCGATCTCCTCCAGCCCCTCACGCACTTTATCCAGACGGGCGGGCTCGCGGTTGAGCCAGCGCAGGCTCGCCCCGGCGTTCGAGACGATCGACATCAGCGGCTGGTTGATCTCGTGGGCGATGGAGGAGGTCAGCTGCCCGACGGTGGTGGCCCGGGACACCCGCGCCAGATCCGCCTGCGCGACCCGCATGGCATCCTCCGCCGCGCGCTGGCCGGTGATATCGGTGATGATGCCGTAATACTCGTTCACCTCGCTGCCCACGCCCACCGGATCGCCAATCCCGAGGATGTAGCGCGTTGAGCCGTCGGTACGCTTAACGCGAAACTCCGCGCGCATGGAGAGCCCGTCGCGCACGCTTTGGGTGACGATGGCGCTGATGCGGGCGTAATCGTCCTCATGGACGAAGGTCAGAAACTCCGCCATGGAGATCGTCTTTTGCTGCCCGGGCAGGCCGAGAATGCGGGCGTACTCTTCCGAGACAAACATCAGATCCTGCTCCAGCTCCCAGCGCCAGCTGCCGGTGTGGCTGATCTGCTCGCCGAGCATCAGCGAGGTCTGGCTGGATCGCAGCTCTTTCTCCACCCGTCGGCGCTGGATGTTCTCCGCCAGCAGCTCGGCGTACAGCCGCGCCGTCTCAAGGGATACCGCGGCCTGCGCGCCCAGCAGGCTCACCACGCGCGAGTGCTCGGCGGTGAAGACCTCCGGCATCAGGCGGTTTTCGAGGTAGAGCACGCCTACCAGCCGCGCCTGTTTGAACATCGGGACGCACATGACCGCCGCCCCCGAGGTCACCAGATAAGGGTCCTGACTGAAGGGATGGAACTCCTCCGGCCTGCCGGTGCGGATCTCCTGCCCGGTGCGGATCACCGCCGCCAGCACCGACAGCGGCAGGTCGGTCGCCGTCGGCACGTCTTTCAGGATCCGCACCCGCACGCCCTCGGTGCTGGTCCAGGCGCTGGCCTCAATCTCCGGGATGAGGCTCTCGCTCACGCGCAGCAGCAGACCGCGCTGCGCCCCGGCGCGTTCGAGCAGGATGGTCATCAGGTTTTCGATTAAGCGCTCAAGGTTAATCTCTTCCGACAGCGCGCGGGAGGCTTTGATGACGCTTTGCAGATCGCGGATGGTCTCATTCTGGGCGAACGCCACCGTGTCGTAGGCGCTGGCCTGCCCGGAGGCCAGCAGGTGCGGGAAATCCTGCTCCAGCTGGCGCACCTTGGCCTGCGCGCCCGCGCGGCCCCAGGCGGCAATCGAGCCGCGGAAGTGCGCGTCCGACGCTGTCGGGTAGCCGCAGGCCAGCGCAAAGCGCCCCGCCAGCTCGTGGGCCAGGGCGTTGATCGGGTTAAACCCGCCCTCGCGGGACAGCCGGACCGCCTTCTCATACTGCTCGAGCGCAATGCTGTTCATTCCGTCCAGACGCACGATTTCGGCGTAAATCAGCGCCTCTTTATCCGCGAACGTGCCGGGATTAACGCGCGCCCAGAGGGCGATTTTGTCGTAGTGGGCGTGAATGCTGCGGCGGTGATTCGCCGAGAAGGTCTCCGGCGTCAGCTGACGGGAGAGCGCCAGGGCGCTGTAGAGATGGTAATCCAGCAGATGGATGTGGCCCGGCGCAGACCACGCGTACCAGCCCGCCATCTCGAGATCCGCCTGCGCGTCGGCATATTCGCCGCAGGTAAAGTGCGCCATGCCGCGATACAGCCAGTACCAGAAGAGCATGGTGGAGTTCTTCTCCGGCGCCTGCTCCGGCGACGCGGGAAGCAGCGCCTCCGGCAGCACCTGCGACGCGGTCCAGGTGCCGATGACCGGCGTGCGCAGGAACTCAACGTAGCCGCGCTGGACCATCAAAATGGTTTCCACGTCCTGGAAGTGGGTTTTACGCACGAACGCCAGGCCGCGATCGATGCTGGTCAGCACCCCGTCCAGGTGATCGCCCCGCGAGAGGAAGTTAATCACCTGGTGGCAGGCCGCAAAGCAGGCCATCGTCATATCTCCGTGGGTCACCGCCGAGGTGAAGCAGGCCTTCGCGCACTCGATGGTAAACGATAAAGGCTGGGTCCAGACGCTGAGCTGGTCGAGCGGCAGCAGGGTTTTGGCTTCGAACGCGTCGTAGCCGTGGCGATTGACCAGCTCGCGGGCAAGCGTGCCGTACTGGAACCCAAGGCGATACTCGGCGTAGCGGTGGCCAATCAGCACGCCAAACCAGGCCATCGCCGTGGTGGAGGCGCCGGTAATGCCGTGGTCGAGAGTCAGGTGCATCATGCGGCAGAGCAGCAAAAAGTGCAGGCGCGGGCAGATGAAGCTGGCGCAAATGCTGGCGCTGTAGAGCAGGTTCATCACCGCTTCGGTTTCCGGGTTATCCATCCGCGACAGTTGGGCAAACAGGTTTTTCGGCGCGTCGGCCGTGCGGTTGCAAAACAGCGCCCAGGCCTCGTCGCAGTCGGCATCTTCCGGATAGCAGCTAATCTGGATCCCAAAAATCCCCAGCCAGCAGAGTGCCTCCTCCAGCGCCAGACGGCTGTCCGACTGGCGAATGTACACCTCCACCAGCAGGTTCGCCGCCAGCGCCTTTTCGGTCAGCCCGCCTGGGCAGCCGAGAATGGCATCACACAGCTCGCGGGTCCGCTCCAGGTGCCCCAGCGCAAACTCGCAGCCCGCCTCTTCGATATCGAGCATAAAGTCCGACACCGTCCCGGCGTTGCCCAGCGCTCTGGCGGTCTGGATATAGCCGAGCGCCGAAGGATAATCCCCCGAGCGCTTCGCGCGTCGCGCGGCCAGAAGGCTCAGCTCGCGGAACATCTCGCGCTGCGGGGCGGGCTGGATGCTGTCCAGCGCGGCCGTGACGTGGTGAACGGCGCGGAACAGCAGCTCGTTCCCCGCCGCCTGACGCGCGGCGTCGGCCAGCAGGCTGGCGGTGGTCAGGTGAATATGGCTTCTCTCATGCCGATCCAGCAGCGCAAAGGCGGCCTCCTGCACCCGGTCGTGGGTGAAGGCGTACTTTTTTTCCGCCAGCACGATGAGCTGGGCCATCACCGCCGGGTGCAGCGCATAGCGCATTTCCGCCATCGACATGCCGACCACGCGGCAGATCATCTCCATCTCGCCCGTGCCGCCGAGACAGGCGATGCTGCCCAGCAGGCGGCGCGTCTCGTCGGGGAGTTCTTCAAGCTGCTCCAGCACCAGGGTGACGAGGTTTTCGGTGTAGTGCCTGGCGCGGATCGCCTGCAGATCGTAGTGCCACTTGTCCTGATATTTGTTGTGCACCACCAGGCCGTCATCCACGATGCGGCGGAAAAACTCGTGCACAAAGAGCGGGTTGCCGCCCGTCTTCTCGTGGATCAGCGTGGCGAGGTCGGTCGTCGCCGCGCTGCGGGTGCGAAATACCGTCGCCAGCCAGCGCGCCACTGCTTTTACGGAAAGCGCCTGCGGGACAATCTCGCTCGCGTTTTGCGCCGCCTCCGGCAGGCCCGCCAGCAGCGCCTGCAGGGCGGCGTCGGGCACGGCGCTGATATCCCGGTGGGCCGCGACCACCAGCAGCGGAACAGCGCCGCAGTTCATCAGCAGATATTTGAGCGTGTGCAGGCTGGCGGCGTCGCTCCACTGGAGATCGTCGAGCACCAGCACCAGCGGGCAGCCCTGCGAGGCAAAGGTTTTTACCAGCGCCAGCACCATATGGCTGAAGCGCGCCCGGGCATCAATGGAAAACGTATCCGCCGAGAAGCGCGGCTTGCTCTCCAGCAGCAGGCCCAGCTCTGGCACCAGGCTGACGGCCAGCGCCTCGTGCCCCTCCAGGGCGCGAGACAGGCGGATTTTCCACTTCGCCACCTCCTCTGCGGGCAGCCCCAGCAGGTGCAGCGTCAGGGTGCGGAACGCGGAACTTAATACGCCGTAGGGCAGCGACGGCGAAAACTGGTCGACTTTGCCCACCGCCAGCAGCACCGTACGCTGCTGCAGCGTTTTGAGCGCCGTCGCGATGATCGAAGATTTGCCGATCCCCGACGGCCCGCCGATTGTCACCAGCTCCGGCACCAGGTTCTGACTCACCCGCTCAAACGCCGCAATAACGTCGTTCGCCTGCGGATGCGTCGCGAAGAGGGAGTCCGCCAGATGGATCGCCGGGGTGCGGTCCTGCTGGCCGGGGGTAAAAGCGACGATCTCGCCCTCGCAGGTCAGCGTCGCCTGGCAGCGGCGGAGGTCGGCAATCAGCCCGTCGACCGTCTGGTAGCGGTTATCGGGGTGCTTTTCCAGCAGCTTCAGGATGATGGTCGACAGCATTCCCGGCACGTCCGGGCGGATCGCGTCCGGGGCCAGCGGCGCGGAGGCAATATGGTAGTGCGCCCAGTTGGCTCGATCGTCCTCCCCCAGCTCAAACGGCAGGCGTCCGGTCAGAAGTTCGTACAGCACCATACCGAGGCTGTAGAGATCGCTGCGGCCGTCGACGGGGCGCTGGGTGCGGGTGGTGTGCTCCGGCGACATATACGCGGGCGTACCGCCTGAAACGGCAAGCCGGGTCTGGGTGACGGCATCGGAGAGACTGCTTGAAAGGCCAAAGCTGCCCAGACGGCAGGTGGCGTCGTGATGAACAAAAATACTGCCGGGCTTGATATCGCCGTGGATCAGGTTTTGCAGATGCATCTGGCGCAGGGGAACGCAGATCTGGATCGCCATCTCGAGAAAGCGCGTGATGCCCGAGATCGCCCTGCCCGCGCGCCGCGCCAGCAGTTCAAACGAAAACGGGGCGTACACCAGCGCGAAGCGCCCCCGGTACTGCGTTGACGCGACGGCGCGAATGGCCCAGCTGTCCTGCAGCACGTCGCGCAGCGCAAACTCGTTTTTGAGCAGCCGGGTGGCCCGCTCTTCCTCTTCGTCGCTCACCGCGGTGGCGATAATGAACGAGCCGCCGGAATGAGGATGTCGCGCGTGCATCCAGGCGATTCCGCCCTCCTGCGCCAGCACGGTAAAAATCACATCCTCTTTAAGGACAAAAACCCGCCCCTGGTGAAGATTCCCCTGGGCGGGCCAGAATGCAGGCTGCTCGTGTTCGTTCATCCGCGATCCTTATTGTCGGCGGGCCATCTCCCGCTGAATATGATCCAGCAGAATATCGATGTTAATAGGCTTACGCAAAAATGCAGCGGCGCCCAGATCAAGAGCGTACCGCTGCATATTTTCATCAGCATGACCGGAGATAAAGAGCACGGGCGGAGGCGGTACGGCCAGCAGCCGGAGCTTTTCAAACAGCTCCAGGCCGCTCATGCCCCGCAGCTTGATGTCGGTGATCACCAGCGCCGCGCCGGACAGGGCGAAGGGATGGCTCAGAAACACCTCTGCCGAATCAAACGTATCGGCGGCATAGCCTTCCGACTCCAGGAGATTACTCAGCCCGCTGCGGACGGATCGTTCGTCATCAATGATGGCAATGCGCCACGGCAGCGTCATGCTGTCTTTCCTCTCACAAATCATTAAACGTCGCGATCGTCCTTCGCGGGCGCAGGGGGCGCCGTGCCGCTGATTTTCGGCACGCATTCGTGACGAAACCAGGCGAGGGTAAGCGGTTCGCGACTCAGTAAACGCCGTCCCACCGGGATGAGCTGCTCGCCCACCAGCATGCCAAACAGACCAAGCAGGGCGACAACCGGCGGTGCCGGGGAATGTACGTCGAGCAGGGCGTAAATTACCCCAGCAACCACGCCGCACACCAGCGAAATTATCCATGCTTTCATGACGACGCTCCCGTCTGCGAGTTGACCTGCGGAACGGTCACCGGAGGCGGCGGCGCGCCGTCGCGGGATAACAGATGTCGCGTCGCCTGTTCACCCGCCAGCATCCCCAGCAGGCCAATCAGCGCCAGCGCGGGCGGCGCGGGGGAGCGCACCTTCAGCACGGCATACATCAGGCCAATCAACACGCCTGCCGCAAGGGATATCAGCCCAGTACTCATTGTGAACTCCAGAGAAAGAGGCAGCGGCGAGCCGGATGAGGGACCAGCCCGCCAGCGGAACTTAGCGTGCCGGGACCGGCGCTAAGGTGCGATGCTCGCTCTTCTGGCGAGACGGCGCTTTGTGCACCATGGTGTAGGCGTAATCGACGCCCATGCCGTACGCGCCGGAGTGCTCGCGCACGATATCCATCACCGCGGTGTAGGTCTCTTTACGCGCCCAGTCGCGCTGCCACTCCAGCATCACCTGCTGCCAGGTCACCGGGATCACGCCCGCCTGGATCATGCGATGCATCGCGTAGTCGTGGGCTTCTTTGGAGGTGCCGCCGGACGCGTCCGCCACCATATAAATTTCGTAGTCGCCTTCCAGCATCGCGCACAGGGCAAAGCTGTTGTTGCACACTTCGGTCCACAGGCCGGCAACCACCACCTTCTTCTTGCCGTTGGCCTGCAGCGCGTCGCGCACCTTCTGGTCGTCCCAGGAGTTCATGGAGGTACGCTCCAGAATGTCCTGGCCCGGGAACACGTCCAGCAGCTCCGGATAGGTATTACCGGAGAAGCTTTCGGTCTCAACGGTGGTGATGATGGTCGGGATGTTGAACACCTTAGCCGCTTTCGCCAGCGCCACGGTGTTGTTTTTCAGCACCTGACGGTCAATAGACTGCACGCCAAACGCCATCTGAGGCTGGTGATCGATAAAGATGATCTGACAGTTCGCAGGGGTTAACACTTCGAGCTTTGAAGAGGTCATAGCATTTTCCAGTGGTTAAGGGTGAAATCGCCGCGAGCGCCGCGACGATAAAGTCACCCTCATCCTGCGGTTTTCCGTCTTTGCGCGTAATTATCTCTTCGTATAGTTAACCTTAGGTATAGTTATACTTTGGTATACCTATCCTATTGTATAACTGGATCTTTGCCGAAACCGGTTCCCATAATTCTGACCATTCCCCTCTCAGTCAGGAGCAGTTTATGGTTACCCTTGGTAAAGCCGATCTCATTCTGGTTAACGGCCAGTTTCACACCGTCGATCGCGAGAACCCCGTCGCGGAAGCCGTTGCCGTGCGCGACGGAAAATTTCTGGAAGTGGGTACCGTCGCCGAGGTGATGCAGCACCACTGCGAAGGCACCAAAGTGGTCGACTTAAAAGGCCACACCGCCATCCCCGGCCTGAACGACTCGCACCTGCACCTCATTCGCGGCGGGCTGAACTACAACCTTGAGCTGCGCTGGGAAGGCGTGCCGTCGCTGGCCGACGCCCTGCGGATGCTGAAAGAGCAGGCCCTGCGCACGCCGTCGCCCCAGTGGGTGCGCGTGGTGGGCGGCTGGACCGAGTTCCAGTTTGCCGAGCGCCGCATGCCGACCCTCGATGAAATTAACGACGCCGCGCCGGATACCCCGGTCTTCATCCTGCACCTGTACGACCGCGCCCTGCTCAACCGCGCCGCGCTGAAGGTGGTCGGCTACACCAAGGACACGCCAAACCCGCCGGGCGGGGAGATCCAGCGCGACGCCAACGGCAACCCGACCGGGATGCTGATTGCCCGTCCGAACGCCATGATCCTCTACGCCACGCTCGCCAAAGGGCCGAAGCTGCCGCTGGAGCAGCAGGTCAACTCCACGCGCCAGTTCATGCGCGAGCTCAACCGTCTGGGGCTGACCAGCGCCATCGACGCGGGCGGCGGCTTCCAGAACTACCCGGAAGATTACGAGGTGATTGCCGAGCTGCACGAGAAAAAGCAGATGACCATCCGCATCGCCTACAACCTGTTTACCCAGCGTCCGGGCCACGAGCTGGAAGATTTTGAAAAATGGACCGACATGCTCACGCCGGGCCAGGGCAGCGACTTCTTCCGCCACAACGGCGCGGGCGAGATGCTGGTCTTCTCCGCCGCCGATTTTGAAGACTTCCTCGAGCCGCGCCCGGACCTCGCGCCGGGCATGGAGGACGAGCTGGAGCGCGTGGTGCGCCATCTGGTGGAGCACCGCTGGCCGTTCCGCCTGCACGCCACCTATAACGAATCCATCAGCCGCATGCTGGACGTCTTCGAGAAGGTGAACCGCGACATTCCGTTCAACGGCCTGCACTGGTTCTTCGACCATGCGGAAACCGTTACCCAGGCCAACATCGACCGCATCAAAGCGCTCGGCGGCGGCATTGCCGTGCAGCACCGCATGGCGTTCCAGGGCGAGTACTTTGCCGAGCGCTACGGCATCGAAGCCACCCGCCACACGCCGCCGGTGGCAAAAATGCTCGAGACCGGCGTGCCGGTGGGCTTAGGGACGGACGCCACCCGCGTGGCGAGCTACAACCCGTGGACCGCGCTCTACTGGCTGGTCTCCGGCCGCACCGTCGGCGGGATGCAGATGTACGACCACAGCGCCCGTCTGGATCGCGATACCGCCCTGATGCTCTGGACCCAGGGCAGCGCGTGGTTCTCCAGCGAGCAGAATCAGAAGGGGCAGATCAAGGTCGGCCAGCTCGCCGACCTGGCCGTGCTCAGCAAAGACTACTTCCGCGTGCCGGAAGAGGAGATCAAGGGCATCGAGTCCGTCCTGACGGTGGTCAACGGCGATATCGTTTACGCCGCAGGCGCTTTTGGCCCGCTCGCGCCGCCTGCCATTCCGGTTCTGCCCGAGTGGTCCCCGGTGGTGAAGGTGCCGGGCCACTACCGCAGCGCGCCGCCGCAGGCCGCCCGCGTCGGCATGAGCGCCGTTCACCACTGCAGCGGCCCGTGCGGGGTTCACAGCCACCAGCATGATTTCGCCCGCACGTCAGAGATGCCGGTGTCCGACGATAACGCTTTCTGGGGGGCGCTGGGCTGCAGCTGCTTTGCATTCTGATGAAAAACACCTTTGCTCTGCCCCGGGTCGACCTGGGGCTGTTCTTCCTGCGCCTGACCGGCAGCCTGCTGCTGCTCTACGTGCACGGCCTGCCGAAGGTGCTGCACTTCAGCGAAGAGCTGACGCGCATTGAAGATCCGTTCGGCTTCGGGCCTTACGCCAGCCTGATCCCGGCGATTGTCGCCGAGGTGATTTGCCCGCTGTTTATCATTGCGGGCGTGTACACCCGCCTGGCGTGCCTGCCGATTATCGCCGTGCTGCTGGTGGCGATGCTGGCGGTCCACCCGAACTGGTCGATTGCCGAAGGGCAGTTTGGCTGGCTGCTGCTGATTATCTTCACCACCCTCGCCCTCACCGGGCCGGGCCAGTGGCGGCTGCAGCGTAAGACAGCGGAGAGGTACGCATGACCCAGGTTAACGACGTTCGCGACGCACACGTCGAGACGACGCCCGCACCGACGGTTTCGCCCTGGCAGCCGCTGAGCCAGCCGGTGTTCCGCATGCTGTGGATCGCCACGGTGGTCTCTAACGTCGGCTCATGGATGAGCGACGTCGGCATCAACTGGAGCATGCTGACTCTGAGCGCCGACCCGCTGGATATCGCGCTGGTGCAGGCGGCCAGCAGTCTGCCGATGTTCCTCTTCGCCCTGCCGTCCGGGGTGATGGCGGACATCGTCGACCGACGTAAATACCTGCTCTTCTCCCAGCTGTGGGTGTTCATCGCCGCCGCCGGGCTGACGGTGCTCTCCTTCACCGGACACGTCACCCCCGCCGTTCTGCTGGTGGCGACGTTTCTGCTGAGCGTGGGCGCGGCGATGAGCTCGCCGCCGTTCCAGGCCGTGGTGCCCGATCTGGTGAGCAAGCCGGAGCTGGGCGCCGCCGTGGCGCTGAACTCGCTCGGGGTGAACATCAGCCGGGCAATTGGCCCCGCGCTGGGCGGTTTTCTGCTGTCGCTCGCCGGGCCTTGGATGGTGTTTGCCCTGAACGCGCTGTCCGTGGTCGGCGTGGCGTGGGTGCTGTGGCGCTGGCGTCCGGCACCGTCCATTCAGCGCCTGCCGCCGGAGCACTTCTTCTCCGCGGTACGCTCCGGGATTCGCTACGTGCACGCCGCGCCGGTGCTGCGCAACGTGCTGGTGCGCACCGTGGCCTTCTTCGTTTTCGGCAGCGCGGGCTGGGCGCTGCTGCCGCTGGTGGCGCGCCGCGAGCTGGGCTTAGGCCCGGCGGGCTACGGCGTGATGCTGGCGTGCATTGGCCTGGGGGCGATTGCCGGGGCCATTCTGCTGCCGCGCCTGCGCCAGCGGCTCGACGCCGACCGCCTGATGGTGGCCGCCAGCCTGACCTTTGCCCTCACCATGCTGGCGCTGGCGTTCGTGCGCCACGTCTGGCTGCTCAACCTGTTTGAGTTCTTCACCGGCTTCGCGTGGATTGCGGTGCTTTCAACGCTGAACCTCGGCGCGCAGCGCAGCGCCGCCCGCTGGGTGAAGGCCCGCGCGCTGGCGGTGTACCTGACGGTGTTCTTCGGCTCGATGACCGCGGGCAGCGCCATCTGGGGGCAGATCGCTTCCCGCTTCGGCACCCCGACCTCGCTGGTTGTCGCCACGCTGGGGATGGTGCTGGCGAGCGCGACGGTGTTTCGCTGGAAGCTGGGCAAAGATCCGGATCTGAACCTCGACCTCAGCGGCCAGCCGCTGGACGGCGTGGAGATCGATCTGCCCAACGAGCGCGGCCCGGTGCTGGTGTCGCACGAGTACATCATCGACCCGCAGAACACCAGGGCCTTCCTGGAAGCCGTACACGAGCTGCGCCGGGTGCGCCGCCGCGCCGGGGCGATGAGCTGGGCGGTATACGAGGATATTGAGCGCCCCGGTCTGTTTATCGAGACATTCCTGATGGGCTCGTGGATTGAGCATCTGCGCCAGCAGGAGCGCCACACCATGAATGACCTCCTGCTGCAGAGCCGCGTTCTGGCTTTTCATCAGGGCACAACATCACCGGCAATACGCTACCTGGTCGCGCCGGTATAACCATAACCATCACCTGCACAGGAACACACTATGGCAACGTTTAAGGCAAAAGACGGCACGCAGATTTACTACAAGGACGGCGGCGCGGGCAAACCGGTTCTCTTCAGCCACGGCTGGCCGCTGGACGGCGACATGTGGGACAGCCAGCTGAACTACCTGGCGGAGCGCGGCTTCCGCGCCATCGCCTTTGACCGTCGCGGCTTTGGCCGCTCGGATCAGCCGTGGAACGGCTACGACTACGACACCTTTGCGTCCGACATCAACGACCTGATCACCACCCTGGATCTGCAGGACGTGACGCTGGTGGGCTTCTCCATGGGCGGCGGCGACGTAACCCGCTACATCAACAACTACGGCAGCGCGCGCGTCGCCGGTCTGGCGCTGCTGGGCGCGGTGACGCCAATCTTCGGCAAATCCGACTCCTTCCCGCAGGGTGTGGATCAGAGCGTGTTCGACGGCATTCGCGACGGGCTGCGTAAAGATCGCGCCCAGTTCATCAGCGACTTCGCGACGCCGTTCTACGGCATCAACGCCGGGCAGACCGTCTCTGCCGGTGCCCTGACCCAGACGCTGAACATCGCCCTGCTGGCGTCGCTGAAGGGCACCATCGACTGCGTGACCGCGTTCGGCGAAACCGACTTCCGCCCGGATATGGCGAAAATCGACGTGCCGACGCTGGTGATCCACGGCAGCAACGACCAGATCGTGCCGTTTGAAAGCACCGGCAAGCTGGCGGCAGAGATGATCAAAAACGCCACGCTGAAGGTGTACGACAACGCGCCGCACGGCTTTGCGCTGACCCACCAGGACCAGCTCAACGAAGATCTGCTGGCGTTTGTGAAGTCGCTGTAATTTTTTCCAGGCCGGGTAAGGCGCAGCCGCCACCCGGCGCTTTCGCTCCGCCAGCGTCACGTAGCCAATGATTGCTGAGACAGGACCTGCAGGCTGAAGGTGCGCGGCTCAAGCCTCGTCTGAGGTAAACACCATACCCGCGTAGGGCTTCTCCCGACACGCCGCCAGCCGCGCGGCGAGGCTGCCCACGTGCAGCTCCAGCTTGTGCCCGTCCGGGTCGAGAAAATAGAACGACGCCCCCTCGCTTTTGTTCTGCTTCCAGACGGTGACGCCCGCCTGCTCCAGCCTTTGCGAGAACGGTTCAAAATCTTCTTCCGCCACGGTAAACGCGTAGTGGGTGTAGTCGCTCTCCTGCGGCGGCACGTACTGGCGCGCCTCGTCGTACGACAGGCAGACCCACAGATCGCCGCAGGTGAGATAGGCCCCGGTATTCCAGCGGGCGTGCAGCGCAAGCCCCAGCAGCTCGTGCCAGAAGGTGACGCTTTTTTGCAGGTCGCTGACCGCGAGGGTCAGGTGGTTGAGTGATTGCAGCATGACGTGCCCTTTTGTTTTTCTCGCCGGACGTGATACGGTAAAAGCATGAACATAAACCACGCCGTGCTCACCGTAAACCGCTGGTGGCTGCCTTCTTAAAGGCGGCTCGGAGTAGTTTTCCCCATTTTCAGATAGCCGCCGAAAGGCGGCTTTCACACATCTAAGACCCCTTTCGGCATTACAACGTTAAGGAGTCTTTATGAACGCACCCACCATCCTCACCGGCGACCGCCCAACCGGCCCGCTGCACCTCGGCCACTTCGTCGGATCGCTGCGCCAGCGCGTGGCGCTCCAGCAGACGCACAGCCAGTTTGTGCTGATTGCCGACCTGCAGGGGCTGACCGACAACGGCAGCAACCCGCAGAAGATCCGCGACAACATCCCCGAAGTGCTGGCCGACTACCTCGCCGCCGGCATCGACCCGAACCTGACCACGATCTGCCTGCAGTCCGCCCTGCCCGCACTCGCCGAGCTGACGATGCTGTATATGAACATCGTCACCGTCGCCCGCGTGGAGCGTAACCCGACGGTCAAAAACGAGATTGCGCAGAAGGGCTTCGCCCGCTCGCTGCCGGTCGGGTTTATGGCCTACCCCATCAGCCAGGCGGCGGACATCACCGCGTTTAAGGCCGAGTGCGTGCCCGTCGGCGACGACCAGCTGCCGATGATTGAGCAGACCAACGAGATTGTGCACAAGATGAACAGCCTGCTGCCCGCCCCGGTGCTGCGCCACTGTAAGGCGATGCTGAGCGACACCAGCCGCCTGCCCGGCATCGACGGCAGCGCCAAGATGTCGAAATCGCTGGGCAACACGCTGCACCTTTCGGCCAGCGAAGAGACCATTCATCGTGCGGTCAGCGCCATGTACACCGACCCGAACCACCTGAAGGTGAGCGACCCGGGGCAGATTGAGGGGAACGTGGTGTTTACGTACCTCGACGCGTTTCATCCGGACAAGGAGAAAGTAGCGGCGATGAAGGCGCACTATCAGGCGGGCGGGCTGGGTGACCGGGTTTGTAAGAACGAGCTGGAGGGGTGCCTGCAGGAGCTGATTGCGCCGATGCGTGAGCGGAGGGCGATGTATATGCGTGACAGGGGGGAGCTGATGGCGATGCTGAAGCGCGGGACGGAACGGGCGCAGGGGGTGACGCAGGAGACGTTGAGGGAGGTGAAGGTTGGGCTGGGGGTGCCGGTGTTTAGTTAAGTTAGAATTAGCGGTGGAGTGCGTGGGAAGAGTACGAAGCCGCTAACTCGATTATTACGGAAATAAACGAGGCGCAATAAAGCATTAAATCCATTATTAGCCAATGTCGTTTATCATTCTTCCAAGAATGCTATATTCATGGATTCTTTATATCTTTAATGCGCGGCGTAAAATGATATGAGTAAGTTAATTATTTCCATGCTGAATACGTTACTGTGTGTTTTTGTGATTGCACTGTGCCTCATTTGCTTAGGTATCTCTGATAACTGGAAAGAATGCACTCTAGCTATAATCATTATTTTAGGAGGCACACACCTTACTTGTGTTTTACTGAATCGTGTATTGCCTCATAAGTTATCTATCTTAGAAGAAATACTGGAAGTATTGGGTGGACCACTATTAGTTATAGGCGCAATTGTGTGCTTTGATGTATTCGAACCCTGGCCGCTAAAAATCATTGGGATGTTTGCGTGGATTATTTTGATTTTCTTTGTACCTTCAATAATAAATCCCAAGCGTTAACTCGTTCTATTAATAAACTTATACGTTATTATTGAGAACACCCTAATCGAAGACGATCTTGATATCTGCGGCATGGATGGCGATGCCCAGATTGAAGACTGCGAGGAAGCGTTTGGCGTTACGCTCGTCATTGACGAAGATGGCTATGAGAAAACTTTTTCCCTCGCTGAAAACGAGTTTCTTTTTAGCACCGAGGACATAGATTACTTCGGTATCTGCCGCTTGATTCGCAGGCTACGGGGCATTCCTGAACCTGTGATACGCGATTTAACCGTTGGCGAACTTCATGCTGTGCTGGTTAAGGCTGTGAAAGAACAAATACATCATGATTGAGTTACTTTTAGCGTAGTGCGGGCATGCGCTCACATGCCCGTGCATACTGGTTTGAAGTTTAAACAGCCTGCCCGCTGCCACGCTTAATCACTGGAACATCACCCGTATCATTCAGCGCACCCGGGAAGGTCTTCAGCCACTGCGCGACTTTCTGCTTATTTATATTCACCACGCTCATACCTTCCAGGCATCCCCATAATTCTCTTGTATGTTGTGGCGTAATCACAATGCAGTCTTTCATGGCGCGTATTTTTACCGGCATACCGTTGATAAAGCCTGCACGGGTTAGCCAGTCGCCGCCCAGAAGAAGATATTTCATGTCAATGCGTGCATAGAGTTCGCAGCAGGCGGCACTGTCCTGCGGTGTTTCCGCTCGAGGATGGACGGGCGCCGCGTTGGGCGGGTTGCCGTGCAGACGGCGGGCGCTGTTTTTGCGTACCAGCTCGCGGTTTTCAATCACGCCAGTGAAAGCGTCTGATTCTGTTTTGCAAACAGTAAACTCTGGCTTAAAATTCGTTGCAGCCATATACAACTCCTATCAAGTTGGTTGTGGTTAGCGGTATGGGGGTGTTGCAGCACCTTCATATCGCGAATTCTTCTTTAAATAGTCTTTGATACTTCCTTTCGCCGGTTGGCGTAATTTCTGGTGACCATTATACAGGGCTGAATATAAATACAGCCGTTTGGTATGAGGGAAATTTGGAATTTGCGAGGGGGATTCAGGAAATAGGGTTGTGTGCGGTAAGCTCATGTTTTTGTTGATTGTGGGTTGATTGGTCTGAGTTTTTCGAGCATCATCGCACAACTACTGGCTCCTGTAACCGAACTATGACCATCGCAAAATCTCTTAGTCAAAAAATAGCCGGGATGAAAACATCCTGGTACAACAAAGCACCAGCGTTGAATAAACCCTTACTTGTTCTGTACGTTCTTTCCCAATACAAGAAAGGCCATGAGCGACTTTTCCAGTTTCAGGATGAAATACAAGATCAACTACGGGATTTGCTAAAACGCTACGGGCCAAAACGCAGCAACTATGAAGTTCTTATGCCATTCTGGCGGTTAAAGCATGATGGCTTCTGGGCGCTGGAAGGAACAGACCATTCTTTACTTAAAAGCCCTGAGGAACCGAGGCTGCAGACGGTCTTAGATAACAACGTGCGCGGTGGCTTTGATGTTACCTCGTTTTTTCTATTACAAAATCAGAAACTCCTGATCGATTCGCTTGCAAAACAGGTAGTTGAACAATATTTACCTATAAAATTTCACTCTGAGTTGTTCAAGGAACTGGGATTTGAAACACCTGAGCCATTTGAGGTAAATGAAAGCCCCAATGACCGTATCGCTCTCGTTCAACCAGACATTGATATTATCACACAGGATCTCTCGATAGACGAAACAACCCGAACAGCATTGATTCAGGCCAGAATCGGACAGGGTAATTTCCGGGCAGAATGCCTCAGACTGTATCCCGCCTGTCCTGTAACAGGTATTACCTTTCAGCCATTACTGAGAGCGAGCCATATCAAGCCCTGGTCCGCATGCCAAACTGCGAAAGAAAGATTAGATCCGCATAACGGTCTCATGCTGGCGGCTCATATTGATACTTTATTTGACTCTGGCTGGATTTCATTCGCTAACGAAGGTGACGTTCTGATAAGCAATCACCTTGATTTTGTAACATGCGATAAACTGAATTTACCAGAAAGGATCATTGCATTGCCGAAACCTTCATACAGCTATTTACAATGGCATAGGGAATATATTTTCAAGGGCTGAGACAGCCCTTTCTTACTATATCAATAGGCAAAATATTTTTATCCCCCCCAAACACAAGCGGTTTTGGCATCAAATAGAGTAACTTTCGCATGAAATTTTTCTTTTATGCTTAAAATATGTTTAGCATCTGCTTCAGAATAAACACCAATGTATATACTCCACAATTTAGGTTCTCTTTTTGAAGGAGCATGGACTGCTTTATTTATCGCATCAATAATATGCTCATCATATTCACCAAAATTAAAACCAAAAGTTATCAACGAGCCGTTCAAATTTGACAACTGTTCAAAACAATGTGATAGGTATCTGTTATGTCGGATATGGTTAAGTTTTTCGTCTCCATTACCAGCAGTTACGAATATTGGATAGTCACCAACCTCAAGGCGTTTTTTTACTTTTTCTATTAGAAATCCATCATTACTATACTGCTCTTTTTCAATATTAATCCCTACATCAAAAACATGTAACGCACCGTGTAAATAATGGATATTCTGATGATCTTTATTAGGCCCCCAAATTAAATCACCATACTCAGCCTCTGCACCACGAAGCACCTCTTCAGTATTTTCAAGTTCTCTTCCAAATCCATCAGTTGCATTGTCAATATGTTGACGCATTAAAACCCAATAAAGAAGCATATCATAATTAGTTGAAAATATATGACCACCACTATTAATAAACAACTTTAAAAAAGTAGCACATGCTTCGGCCTTGTGTTCAGGTATTTTGAAAACATGCTCAGGATGCAGTTGGTGTATTGAGCTAAGCAATCCTGCTTTTAGTTTATCGCTCGCATTTCTAATACTTTCTTGAAGAGCTTTACTGGAGTCAAAGGCTTCGAGCAATGCAAGCGTTGTATCTAATTGTTGCATAACGACTTCGAAAATTTTAGTCTTTATAACATCAAATAATTTATTAATTAATGTATCATCCCTTGACGATAAAAATCTACTAAGTGCATTATAAGAAAATATTTCACTATCATATGCCATACTAAAACCATTCCCCATTAATAAAGAGAATGTCCTTTTCTTTTTAATTAGATGATTAATTACTTCATCAAACTTCATAAGTTCCATAGAATTCATTCCAGTCAGAGTTAAATATCATTATTTTCATCACCTGTTAATTTTATACAAACAACAAAAATATAAATGCAATCAATATCACAGAT
>NZ_JADBRD010000002.1:0-1221 GCF_014930495.1 Enterobacter cloacae complex sp. S3
TGACCTGCTCCCCGTTGATTAGTACACCCCGATGTTAGTAATGTCTTCATAAGCCACATGAGGACATCCCCATGAAGAAGCGTTTTTCCGACGAACAGATCATCAGTATTCTCCGCGAAGCCGAAGCTGGGGTACCCGCCCGTGAACTCTGCCGCAAGCATGCCATTTCCGATGCCACGTTTTACACCTGGCGTAAGAAGTATGGCGGTATGGAGGTGCCTGAAGTTAAGCGCCTGAAGTCGCTTGAGGAAGAGAACACCAGACTCAAGAAGCTGCTTGCCGAAGCCATGCTGGATAAAGAGGCGCTTCAGGTGGCTCTTGGGCGAAAGTACTGACGACAGACCAGAAGCGGGAAGCCGTGATGTTGATGTGTGATGCGACCGGTCTGTCGCAACGTCGTGCCTGCAGGCTTACAGGTTTATCCCTGTCGACCTGCCGCTATGAGGCTCACCGTCCGGCTGCTGATGCGCATTTATCAGGGCGCATCACTGAGCTGGCACTAGAGCGCAGGCGTTTTGGCTACCGTCGTATTTGGCAGTTGCTGCGCCGTGAAGGGCTTCATGTTAATCATAAGCGCGTGTACCGGCTTTATCACCTCAGTGGCCTGGGCGTAAAACGCAGAAGACGTCGTAAAGGGCTGGCAACAGAACGTCTGCCGCTGCTCCGTCCGGCGGCGCCCAATCTGACCTGGTCGATGGATTTCGTCATGGACGCACTTTCCACCGGTCGCAGGATCAAGTGTCTTACCTGCGTCGATGATTTCACAAAGGAATGCCTGACGGTCACTGTTGCCTTTGGGATTTCAGGCGTTCAGGTCACGCGTATTCTGGACAGCATTGCACTGTTTCGAGGCTATCCGGCGACGATAAGAACTGACCAGGGGCCGGAGTTCACTTGCCGTGCACTGGATCAATGGGCCTTTGAGCATGGTGTTGAGTTGCGCTTAATCCAGCCGGGCAAGCCAACGCAGAACGGATTTATTGAGAGCTTTAACGGACGATTTCGCGATGAATGTTTGAATGAGCACTGGTTCAGCGATATCGTTCATGCCAGGAAAATTATTAATGACTGGCGGCAGGATTATAACGAATGCCGCCCGCACTCCACGCTGAATTATCAGACACCGTCTGAATTTGCAGCGGGCTGGAGAAAGGGTCATTCTGAGAATGAAGATTCCGACGTTACTAACTGAGTGTTGTATCTAATCGTGGGGGCAGGTCA
>NZ_JADBRD010000020.1:0-137213 GCF_014930495.1 Enterobacter cloacae complex sp. S3
CTCCCCAGAGGGGCGAGGGGAGCCATGTTCCCTCCCCCTTAGAGGTGAGGGGAAATAATCACATAAACTCTACAATATCATCGTTATCCGGCTTGCCGCCGCTGAGCGCTTCATCAAAGTAGTGCTTCGGTACGGTATAGCGCAAACGATCGAGCGCGAACTGCATGCTACGGTCGTCAATCGCGTGGCCCAGATCGTCAACGATATCCAGCGTCACGTCTCCACCTTCGCGAATCAGCGCTTCCTGAGCGGCAACCGCATGCGAGAGCTCAATCACCCGGTCTTCGCCACCGTGGATCAGGTGGATCGTGGTCTGCGTGGTCGCGCTTGTCGGTAACGTCGCAAAACGACCGTTAAACGCAATGACGCGTGACGCCAGACCCGGCTGCGCTTTTACGCTTTCCAGCGACATGATTGACCCCTGCGAGAAGCCAATCAGCGCGGTCGCGTCAGCACCCACGCCGCTCTGCTGCTGCCAGTAGCGGACGACGTCGATAAAGGTGGGCATGATGGCGTCGATGCGAGCCTGACGATTCTCTTCCGTCACGCCCTGAACAGAGAACCACTGGCGTCCGTTCGGACCACATGGCTCTACGCCACCGATGCTGACAATCAATGCTTCCGGAAACACGGGCGCAAACCAGCTGCCAATCTGACCCATATTGACGGCATTATCGCCAACGCCATGAAACAGAAGCAGTAACTGTTTAGCCGGTTTGTCAGGGCTTTGAACAACAAAATGGTCGTGTTTCATGGTGGTCTCCTTAATAGATGACCTGGATTCTACGCCTCCCGACGTGAATGACCATGCCACTTTACTGAAGAAGTCATTGAAAAAATTGCCATTGCAAAATGTCTTCTTTCAACTGCTGGCTACGGAGATAATCAAGACTTTCAATCGCTTGCGCGGTTTCATTTCGCAACGTTGCCAGCAACGCTTTTCGCCCGACGTCTTCCGTTTTTCCGTCCATTTTCCCGCGCAGGGCCGGAAGCGGCATATCCACGGTTAACAACAGCCGCGTCAGTGCGGCAACCGAGGTTGAAAACGCCCGATGAGCAAAAGCAAACCCCGCCAGCTCCAGCCAGTCGTCATTATTAAGGGTAGCTTCCCAGCCGTCTTCCACGGGGATCTTTTCACCGTTCCAGGCCGATAGCACCCGCGCATCGCGCTTCAGACGCTGCTGCGCCTGCTCGCACAGCTGACGCCCGGCCTCGCTCTGCGGCAGCAAGGCCATCGCGGTGAAGCAGCCGCTGCTGGCTTCACGATGGCTGCCCATCCGCACCAGCTCAAACCCACATTGCTGCCAGAAACGCCACAGCTCATCGGTATAACCAAAGCTCACCGACAGATAGTCTTCGCCGCTGGCGCCGCGAACAAGCGCCTGGCCAATCCCTTCCCGCTGACGGTGAGGATGTACGGCAATGCGGGTCACCCGTCGTCCTCTGAGCGTCGCCGCCAGCGGAGAGCCGCCGTGCGCCGCAAGAGACTGCGCCACCAGGTTACCGCGCGGACGCCGGTATCCTGCCCACACGGCGCGGCTAAGCTCAGGGGAGAGCCCGCCCTCCTCCACCAGCCAGAGCGCCCCGGCGATAACCGGATTCGTTTCGGCAACGGCAAACTGCTGCCCGGGCGCGTCCATCATGCGGCGTAAATCGAGCGGCGAGGTGCGATAATGCGCCGCGCAGAGAAGCTCGTATACGCTCGCTGCAAGCGCCGGGCGGCTTTCCCATGCCGTCGGCGTCAGAGACGTTAAACGCACCTCCCCTTCCGGGCGTCGGTCAATCAGCGTATCGTCAAACAGCAGCGCGCTGGCAACAACCCGCTCAAGCGGGCAGCCCGCCGCCCAGCGTACCGGTGTAGATAAGCTGTAGCGCTGC
The DNA here is from genome assembly GCF_014930495.1 of Enterobacter cloacae complex sp. S3. Taxonomy (NCBI): domain Bacteria; kingdom Pseudomonadati; phylum Pseudomonadota; class Gammaproteobacteria; order Enterobacterales; family Enterobacteriaceae; genus Enterobacter; species Enterobacter cloacae complex sp. S3. The sequence continues at coordinate 1,879 of NZ_JADBRD010000020.1, forward strand.
AGCCCGGCAAACCGACCGCAGAATTTAAGCAAGAATCCCCGGCCCGTCCCCTCATATCCCTGCACCGTGGTGGTCAACAGCACGCGAGGGAAACGGGCAACTAGCTTTTCAAGCAGAGGTCCGGGGATCGCAGCGGCTTCATCGACAATTAGCCAGTCAGCCCGGTGTGAAGAGGCAAGCAGCGCGTCCGGGGCCATAAAATGAAAACGCTCTCCGGCAAAGCGGGCGATGATATCCGTCGCCCCCTTCGACGGCGCGGTAACCACGGCGCTGCCCGCAATGCGGTTTAGCAACATGCCCGCCAGGGCTGATTTTCCGCGCCCGCGCGCGGCGGTGACGGCCACGATGCCCTCCGCCATCCCCTGCAGCACATCCAGGATCTCAGCCTGCTCGCGCTGCGGGGCGCCGCTGGCAGGCTGCCAGTCAGGCGCGTCGGGTAAAGGTGGAAGAGATAACGCACGGCCCTGATGCCAGACAATCGCGTCGGGGTCGGCGGCAATCGTCCGGCAGAAATGGCGTACAAAATGCGGAGTGGCTATCGCTTCGGCGCTGTCGCTCCAGCGCAGTGAATCGCTGTCTGGCAACCCGGGCCACGCGTCGAGCGGCGGAACCCGCAGCACCAGAAGGCTTCCGGCGCTCAGCGTTCCGCTCAGGGCGGCAAACGCGGCGACATCAAACCCGGCGCTGGCGTCAAAAACAGCGTGCCGGTACTCGCGTCCCAGCAGGCCGCCGATGGCTTTTGAAGGGTGTTCGTCAAGCCTTACCCAGTCTCCGGGCAAGGCGTCACGCAGGGTCAGCGCCTGGGTTAACGTCCACTGCGCCTCACCGCTGAGCACCACCAGCCGACGATGGCCGGTGCGCTCAAGCTCGCTTATCAGCTCTTCAAACTGCAGCATTACATCGCTTTGCCGAAGGTATTACACTGCGCCGGATCGCCGCTGTCGAAGCCGCGTTTGAACCAGCTATAGCGCTGCTGTGAAGTACCGTGAGTGAAGCTGTCCGGCACAACGCGCCCCTGGCTCTGCTGCTGAAGGCGGTCGTCACCGATAGCCTGAGCGGCATTTAACGCCTCTTCAAGATCGCCGGATTCCAGCACGCCCTGCTGCTGCATGCTGTGGCCCCAGACCCCCGCGAAGCAGTCCGCCTGCAGTTCCATTTTAACGGAAAGGCGGTTCACGTCAGCCTGAGACGCATTTTGCTGAAGCTGGCGCACTTTGGGCTCAATCCCCAGCAGCTTTTGCACGTGATGACCGACTTCATGCGCGATCACGTAGCCCTGGGCAAAATCACCGTCAGCGCCAAGCTTGCGTTTCATGTCATCGTAAAAAGAGAGATCGATATAGACGGTGCCGTCTGCCGGGCAGTAGAACGGCCCCATCACAGATTGCCCGGTACCGCATCCGGTGCGGGTTGCCCCCCGGTACATCACCAGTTTCGGCTGCTGGTAGGTACGCCCCATCTTCTCAAACAGCTGACCCCAGGTGTCTTCTGTTGTGGCGAGAATAACGGAGGTAAATTTGGCCGCTTCATCTTCATTCGGGCTGATGGAGCGCTGAGAATGCTCCTGCTGCTGCAGCGGCTGACCGGTCATCAACCCGGTGAGGTCAACGCCGTAATACCCCGCAACCAGCACGACAATCAGCAGGATTATCCCGCCCTTGCCGCTGGGTAACCGGAAGCCGGGCCCTCCCATTGAAGGACCGCCGCCGCCATCACTGCGTCTGTCTTCTACATTGTCACTTTCACGACGCCCTTGCCAGCGCATAACCACCTCGAACTATTCCATTTATAATAGCTATGATCGTAGGCGGTTAACGGCAAGATTACCATAGGAAACAAGGGTAAGACGCCAAAGGATGGGAACATCCTTTGGCAAGTGAGGGAGTTAGTCGAGCTTAACGCCTAAACGGTGAGCAACCGCTTCGTACGCTTCAATCAGGCCACCCAGGCTCTGACGGAAACGGTCTTTGTCCATTTTATCCAGGGTTTCTTTATCCCACAGGCGGCTACCGTCTGGTGAGAACTCATCGCCCAGCACCACTTCGCCTTTGAACAGACCAAACTCCAGCTTGAAGTCGACGAGGATCAGGCCCGCGTCATCAAACAGTTTTTTCAGCACATCGTTGGCTTTGTAGGTCAGCTCCTGCATACGCGCCAGGTTCTCTTTGCTCACCCAGCCGAAGGTTTCGCAGTAGGATTCGTTGACCATCGGGTCGTGCATGGCATCGTTTTTCAGGAACAGGTCGAACAGCGGTGGATTCAGTTCGATACCTTCTTCAATGCCCAGACGCTTCACCAGGGAGCCCGCCGCACGGTTACGAATAACGCACTCAACCGGAACCATATCCAGTTTTTTCACCAGACATTCCGTATCGGACAGCAACGCTTCCATCTGGGTCGGGATGCCCGCTTCGGCCAGTTTGGTCATAATGAAGTGGTTGAACTTGTTGTTCACCATGCCTTTACGATCGAACTGCTCAATGCGTGCGCCATCCCCTGCTGACGTATCATTGCGGAACTCGAGCACCAACAGATCCGGGTTTTCCGTGCTGTATACGGTCTTCGCTTTGCCACGATACAACTCAGCTTGCTTCTGCATCTTCATTACTCCTGGTGTGATGATTTGTGTTCAAAACTGGGGATATTATGCCACGCACACGTTTGCGTAGCACTAAAATAAAAAGGGCTGGATTCACCAGCCCTCGTATTTATTTGCTGAATGCTGCCTGGAAGACAGCGACCAGCGCATCGTTCTGCGACTGGGTCAGCGTATGACCTTTTGGATCGATAAACTGCAGACTGCTGCGGTTATCAAGGTCGCCTACCTGAATCTTGTAGTCACCGGAGGCAAGCTGAGGATCTTTCGCGCCCAGTTCCTGCCATGCGCTGTCGGAGAGCGGCTTATACGTTGCCGTCATGCTGCCGGTTGAACGCGTGCTGTCGGTCACTTTCATGCCCACTTTTTCCAGCGTCGCTGGCAGACGCTGCCAGGTCTGGTTAAACGGTGCACGCACCACCAGCATTGGCAGGCCGGTATCATCCGCACCGCTTTGCACATCGAAGGTCGCGCCGTTGCGGCTCTGCGCGGCGTTGGCGGCATCGGTAGCGGTCTTATCCAGACCCGCGGCAATCACGTTCAGCATTTCGGTGCTGTAACGCTGCAGGGACGCGGCATCCGCAACCGGTTTACCCGCCTGCTCCAGGTTCAACAACTTAACGTTAACCGCCTGCTGGTAACCCTGTGGTTTAACGGAGACTTGATAACGACCGCGGTACTGCTGGTCTTCATCCAGGCGGTTCCATTCGATCCAGTCGGTGGTTAACGTCTGGCTGGCGTCATCGCGTTTATCGATGGTGTAGTTCTTCGACTGAATGACGCTGACAACCTGCGGCCACAGCGTGCTACCGCGCGCGCTCTCAACCATCAGAGACGCCGTATCACCGGTGAACTGGGTACGCGCCCCGCTGACCAGCGCCAGAGGCTGTGCTGGCGGACGAATATCAAGCGCTTTACCGACCAGGCCGCTGCCGTTGGTCACGGGAATATTATAATCGCCGTTCTGAATCGGCAGGATCATACCAGCCGGTGCGTGAAGTTCAGCAAGCGGGGTCGCATCCAGATAGGACTCATCACCGCTCACCTGGCGCTTGTAGCGCGAATCTGAACTACAGGCAGCGAGCAGCATAACAAGCGAAACACTCGCAACCTTCGCCAGGCGCGACTTCTGTACTGAATAAGCCATCAAATCTCCCTAAACTCTACAGCAAACCGGCATGCTTCAGCGCCGCCCTGACGATGTCACGACCGTGGTCGGTAATCGGTGTCATTGGCAGACGCAGCGTATCGGTTGCTACAAGCCCCAACTCCTTACATGCCCATTTCACTGGGATCGGATTGGGTTCGACAAATAATTTATTGTGCAGCGGCATCAGACGCTGATTAATGACGCGCGCTTCATCAAAGTGACCGGCTGCGGCCAGTTTGCACATTTCAGCCATATCGCGCGCCGCAACGTTTGACGTTACGGAGATCACGCCATGACCACCGAGCTGCATAAAGTCCAGCGCGGTCGCATCATCACCACTCAACAGGATAAAGTCGTCTGAAACCAGCTCTTTGATCTGATGAACGCGGCTTAAGTTCCCTGTCGCCTCTTTAATACCGATAATATTTTTTACTTCCGAGAGACGACCAACGGTTTCCGGCAGCATATCGCAACCGGTACGGGACGGCACATTATACAGAATTTGTGGCAAGTCAGTATGTTCAGCGATGGCTTTGAAGTGCTGGAACAAACCTTCCTGAGTAGGACGGTTGTAATAAGGGGTCACCGTCAGACAGCCCACGATGCCGCTGTCGTTAAAACGCTTGGTCAGGCTGATAGCTTCTGCGGTTGCATTAGCCCCTGTCCCCGCGATGACCGGAATACGTCCGTCCGCCAGTTCCAGGGTCAGCATCACCACATCGCCGTGCTCGTCGTGGCTCAGCGTTGCGGATTCACCGGTAGTCCCTACCGAAACGATCGCCGAGGTTCCGTTGGCGACATGGTAATCAATGAGCTTCTTCATGCTTGACCGGCAGACATTACCTTTTTCATCCATCGGTGTAACAAGCGCGACAATACTTCCCGTGAACATGAGCCATCCTCTGTGCGAACAAGAGCCTCAATGTTACGTTTGGAACTGTAATAAAAGCAAGCGACCTGAGGCTCGCAGGCGGTTGTATGCATGTTTTTTTTATGCTTTCCTTAGGAAGACTTAACCATGCAAAGGAAGAACAGGTTTGACAACCTCATCACAACATTACCTGGTTATCACTGCGCTGGGTGCCGACAGGCCGGGTATCGTGAACACCATCACCCGTCACGTAAGCAGCTGCGGCTGTAATATCGAAGACAGCCGTCTGGCGATGCTTGGCGAAGAGTTCACATTTATTATGTTGCTTTCCGGGACATGGAACGCCATTACGTTGATTGAATCGACCCTGCCGCTGAAGGGGGCCGAACTGGATTTGCTGATTGTCATGAAGCGCACCACCGCGCGTCCGCGTCCGGCACTGCCTTCTACCGTCTGGGTGCAGGTTGAAGTGCCTGATTCACCGCATCTGATTGAGCGTTTCACCGCGCTTTTTGACAATCATCAGATGAATATTGCCGAACTGGTTTCCCGTACGCAGACAAGCGATGACCATGGTCTTCCGGTGCTGTTTATTCAAATTACCGCGCACAGCCCTGCCTCACAGGATGCGTCAAATATCGAGCAAGCGTTCAAAGCCCTCTGTACAGAATTAAACGCGCAGGGCAGTATAAGCGTCGTCAATTATTCGCAGCACGAACAGGATGGAGTTGAGTAATGAACCCACTGAAAGCCGGTGACATCGCACCGAAATTTAGCTTACCGGATCAAGACGGCGAGCAAGTAAATTTGACCGACTTCCAGGGACAGCGTGTTCTGGTCTATTTCTACCCGAAAGCCATGACCCCCGGCTGCACCGTACAGGCCTGCGGCTTACGCGACAACATGGACGAGTTGAAAAAAGTCGGTGTGGAAGTGCTGGGTATCAGCACGGATAAACCAGAAAAGCTGTCACGATTTGCTGAAAAAGAGCTGCTGAACTTCACGCTGCTTTCTGATGAAGATCATCAGGTGTGCGAGCAGTTCGGCGTCTGGGGCGAGAAGACGTTTATGGGTAAAACCTACGACGGCATTCACCGCATCAGCTTCCTGATTGACGCTGACGGTAAAGTTGAACATGTGTTTGACGACTTCAAAACCAGCAACCACCACGACGTGGTGTTGAACTGGCTGAAAGCAAGCGCCTGATAAACAGCAAAACGGCAACCCAGGTTGCCGTTTTTAATGTTTTCCCCCTCTCCCCGTGGGAGAGGGTCGGAGTGAGGGCATCAGGCCGCACAAAAACTACTTCTCTTCCACCGCCGGCACATCCGGCCACGCGTGGACCACGGCCTTAATCAGCGTCGCCAGCGGAATCGCAAAGAACACGCCCCAGAATCCCCACAGCCCGCCGAAAATCACCACGGACAAGATAATCACCAGCGGATGCAGGTTCACCGCTTCGGAGAACAGCACCGGTACCAGCAGGTTACCGTCCAGGCCCTGAATAATCAGGTACACCGCAAAGCAGCTCCAGAACTCTGTCCCCAGCCCAAACTGGAACAGCGCGACCCCAACAACCGGAATGGTCACCACAAACGCGCCGATGTATGGAATCAGGACCGACAGCCCCACCAGCACCGCCAGCAGCAGCGAGTAGTTCAGGCCGAAAATCAGGAAGCCAATCCAGGTGGCGACCCCCACGACAATCATCTCCAGCACCTTGCCGCGAATGTAGTTGGTGATCTGCTGGTTCATCTCTTCCCAGACCTGCCCTGCCAGCCCGCGGTTGCGCGGCAGAATACGGCGCACGGCGTTGAGCATCTGATCTTTATCTTTCACCAGGAAGAAAACCATCAGCGGCACGAGCACAAGGTAAACCGCCAGCGTCAGCAGTCCGACCAGCGAGGCCAGAGAGTACTTCACCACCGAATCGCCCATCGTCATGATGCGGGCGCGCATATTTTCGGCCATCGCGTCAATAATCCCGGCATCCATCAGGGCCGGGTAACGGCGCGGCAGCGTGGCGGCAAAATCAGACAGCTTGTTCAACATGCCGGGCATGTCGCGGATCAGGTTAATTCCCTGCTGCCAGGCGACCGGCATCACCACAAAGGCCATTAGCAGCAGGATGCCGACAAACAGCACCAGCACGATGCTGGTCGCCCAGCGGCGGGAACAGCCGATGTGTTCCAGGCGCGCCGTCGGCCACTCCAGCAGGTATGCCAGCACAATCGCAACCAGCAGTGGCGCGAGCAGGCCGCTGAAGAAGAACAGAATACCGAACCCGGCAACCAGAATAACCAACAAAGCAATGGCTTCCGGGTCGCTGAACCGACGCCGGTACCACTGCATTAACATTTCGAGCATACAACCCTTCCCTGAATCGAATGGCGGGAGTGAGACGGTGAATTGTATCTAACTGTCACAAAAAAGACTTTCGCTTTTTGTATCCCGATCGCAATCCGCAAAAGCCTGATGAATGGGATTTTCTTCATGCCGTAACACGGCTACACTCGCAGAGCAGCAGAGATGAACGTTATGCCGGTTCATCGGTCAAATTAGCACATCCAACATACAGGACAGTGGTTATGTTCAGGCAGTTGAGAAAAACACTGGTTGCAACACTGATTGCCGCGGTGACGGTCGGTCAGGTGTTGCCCGCTTTTGCTGACTCGTCCGATTCATTGCCGGACATGGGCACCACAGCAGGAAGCACGCTCTCTATTGGGCAAGAGATGCAAATGGGGGATTACTATGTTCGCCAACTGCGCGGTAGCGCCCCGCTGATCAACGATCCTTTGCTGGTACAGTACATTAACGGGCTGGGGATGCGTCTGGTTTCGCACGCCGACTCGGTAAAAACGCCCTTCCATTTCTATTTAATCAATAATGACGAAATCAACGCCTTCGCCTTCTTTGGCGGAAACGTGGTGCTGCATTCGGCGTTATTCCGTTATTCCGACAACGAAAGCCAGCTGGCCTCGGTAATGGCGCACGAAATTTCGCACGTCACCCAGCGTCACCTGGCGCGCGCCATGGAAGACCAGAAACGTAACGCCCCCCTCACCTGGGTGGGCGCACTGGGCTCCATTCTGCTGGCGATGGCCAGCCCGCAGGCCGGGATGGCGGCCCTGACCGGTACGCTGGCGGGAACGCGCCAGGGGATGATCAGCTTTACCCAGCAAAACGAACAGGAAGCGGACCGCATCGGGATTCAGGTGCTGCAGCGTTCGGGCTTTGACCCGCAGGCCATGCCGAGCTTCCTCGAAAAACTGCTCGATCAGGCGCGTTACTCTTCCCGTCCGCCGGAAATTCTGCTGACCCACCCGCTGCCGGAAAGTCGCCTGTCGGACGCGCGTAACCGTGCCAACCAGATGCGTCCGGTGGTGGTCCAGTCTTCGCAGGATTTCTACATGGCGAAGGTGAGAACGCTTGGGATGTACAACTCCGGGCGTAACCAGCTCACCAGCGATCTGCTGGATACCCTGGCGAAAGGCAACGTGCGTGAGAAAAACGCCGCGCAGTATGGTCAGGCGCTCCAGGCGATGGAAGCCAGCAAATACGACGAGGCGCGCAAAGCGCTGCAACCGCTTCTGGCTGCAGACCCGAACAACCCGTGGTACCTCGATCTGTCGACGGATATCGATCTGGGCCAGAAGAAAACGGCCGATGCGATCAACCGTCTGAAGGGGGCGAAAGACGTCCGTACCAACCCGGTGCTGCAGCTTAACCTGGCGAACGCTTACTTACAGGGCGGTCAGCCTGGCGAAGCGGCGACCATTCTGAACCGCTATACCTTTAACAATAAAGACGATCAAAACGGCTGGGATCTGCTCGCTCAGGCGGAAGCCCAGCTCGGCAACCGCGATCAGGAGCTGGCGGCGCGTGCCGAAGGTTTTGCCCTGGTGGGCCGCCTCGATCAGGCGATTTCCACGCTCAGCAGCGCCAGCGCGCAGGTCAAACTCGGCAGCCTCCAGCAGGCCCGTTACGACGCGCGTATCGATCAGCTGCGCGGCCTGCAGCAGCGCTTTAAGCCGTACGAGAAGATGTAATAAAGGAGAATTCACGTCATGACAGACGCCGTAAAAATTTATCACAACCCTCGCTGCTCCAAGAGCCGCGATACCCTGAGCCTGCTGAAGTCTAACGGCGTTGAGCCGGAAGTCGTGCTGTACCTCGACACCCCACCTGACGCGCAAACCCTCCGCCAGCTGCTGCACATGCTGGGAATGGGCAGTGCAAGAGAGCTGATGCGTCAGAAAGAAGATCTGTATAAGTCGCTTAACCTGGATGACAGCCGTCTCACCGAGGCTGAGCTGATCCAGGCGATGGTTGAAAATCCAAAGCTGATTGAGCGCCCGATAGTGGTGGCGAACGGCCAGGCGCGCATTGGACGCCCGCCGGAAGACGTGCTCGAGATCCTCTAGTCCTTATGCCGCAGCGCTTCCAGAAAGGCCTGCGGCGTACTCTCTCCCAGCTTTTTCTGCGCTTTTCCCCGGTTGTAAAATTCGCACAGCTGGATCAACAGCTCGCCTGCCGGTTCACTGTTCAGACGTGGGATGATTTCACATAGCGGTAGATCAACCTGAACGGCGCGGTATTGCTGTGGATGCACCGTTACGGTGGTATTACGCTCCTCAAGCTTCACCTCGAAACCAAAAGTCTCAACAGATTGAATATCAGCCGGACAGGCTGCCAGCGCGTCATTCGTCCAGTGGGCCAGCAGCTGCGGAGAAATGCCCGCGTACAGCCGGGCGTAGCACCAGCCGCTCACGGGTTCACGCGCCCAGAGCAGATGCTGTTCCCCGCCATCGTCCATATGCAGCGACAGAGGCTGATGATGTAACAGGAGTTTTTGCGGCACGATACCTGCCTTCAGCGCCTTTTTTCCCTGCAACGTCGCGCCCTTCTGCTTTATCGAAGCCGGTTTGAGATAGCGGTTCAGGGTCGCGCGGGACACGGCGATCCCGAGTCCGCTATTGACCATCTGCAGCAGGTCGTCCAGCGGGGCGCCAGTGATATCCCGCAGGGCATTGACCAGCGCAACCTGCTCCTGTCTCAATGCTTTGTGTATCACTTTTGGCGTCGTGTGATTATCCGAAACCTGCTCGCGGTTGCGCCAGCGCCTGACGGTAGTGACCGAAATACCCAGCTCCGTGGCCAGCTCCCTGTCGCTTTTATCTGACTGCTGTAGATAGCGACGGATGCGCGGCGTCGTGGTGGCATTAGCATGCAGTTTAATTTCCATCGCAGGATCCTCGGAACCAATCTTATGAGATTTATACTACACCAGCGATTGCTTTGTGACCGATTTCACCTTTCGCTCGCCGCGCTTCACTGATAATCCCCAGACATAACACAAACAACACCCCTCAATCTTGTACGGAGTTCACAATGAACAATGTTCTGGGATTTCTTGAAGCAAAACTGATGCCGCTGGCGGCCAAAACGGCCCAGCAGCGTCATCTCGGGGCCATTCGCGGCGCCTACGTGTCATTCATGCCGTTTATCATCGTCGGCTCTATTCTGCTGGTGATCTCGTCGTTCCCGAATCAAGCCTATCAGCAGTTTATGTCTCAGGCCTTTGGTGAGAGCTGGAGCGCCATTATTGAAATCCCGTTCAACGCGGTCTTCTCCACCATGTCGCTGTTCATCAGCTTCCTGGTGGCCTTCCGCCTGGCGGAACACTACGGTGAAGACCGCATCTCCTGCGGTATCCTGGCGCTGGTCGCCTTTCTCATCCTGACGCCCTTTATCAAAGTGGCGGAAAACGGCGGTATTACCGTCATTCCGGTGGAGTGGATTGGCAGCAAAGGGCTGTTCGTGGCGATGATCGGTTCCCTGCTGTGGACGGAACTGTTCTGCTGGCTCAAGCGCAAAAAACTGGTGATCAAAATGCCGGACGGCGTGCCTCCGGCGGTGCAGGAGTCGTTCGCCGCGCTGATCCCGGCCCTGCTGGTGATGATTCTGGTGCTCGGTATCCGCATCGTGTTTGAAAACACCCACTACAACACCATCCACCAGTTTATTTACGAAGTGGTTGCCACGCCGGTGCGCCACTACGGCACCTCTTACTTTGGCGCGCTGATGACGGTGTTCAGCATCACCATTCTGTGGTCAGTGGGCATTAACTCCGGCTCGATGATCAACGGCATCATTCGCCCGCTGTGGATGGAGAACCAGACCGACAACATCGCCGCGATTCAGGCAGGCACGACGCCGCCGCACATTATCACCGAACAGTTTTTTGACATGATCTGGATGGGCGGCGCGGGGGCCACGCTGTCGCTGGTGATTGCGATGCTGATTTTCGCCCGCAGCAAAAACATGCGTGAAGTGGCGCGCCTCGGCGCCGGGGCATCGGTGTTTAACATCAACGAACCGATCCTGTTTGGCCTGCCGGTGATTATGAACCCGATAATGCTTATCCCGTTCAACCTGGTGCCGCTGGTGCTGGTCACCGTGCAGTATGCGGCGATGAAGATTGGCGCGGTTGCCGTCACCACCGGGGTGTTTATTCCCTGGACGCTGCCGCCGGTTATCAGCGGCTTTATCGTTACCGGACACCTGAGCGGCAGCGTCATGCAGCTTATCAACCTGCTGATTGGCGCCATGCTGTACCTGCCTTTTATGCGTATCGTGGACAAACAGTACCGCGCGGCGGAAATGGCCACCGTTACGCAAACCGACACCACCCTTGCAAAACAGGAGTAAAGCATGTGGGGAATTATCGCGACCTGGAGAATGGCGCTTGAAGGCGTTACGGAGTCTGCGTCTGCGCTGGCTGCGGGTAAACCGGTCTCTGCAGCGGTGGTGGATGCCGTCGCCGCCGTCGAAGACTTTCCGTTTTATAAATCCGTCGGCTACGGCGGGCTGCCCACCGAAAATGGCGAAGTGGAGCTGGACGCCGCCTACATGGACGGCGATACGCTGGCGTTTGGCGCCGTGGGCAACCTGGTGGATATCGCCAACCCGGTGCGCGTGGCGCATGCGTTAAGCCGCCAGCGCTACAACAGCCTGCTGGTCGGCCAGGGTGCGCGGGAATGGGCGCTGAGCCAGGGCTTTGCCGACAAAACTATGCTCACTGACCGCGCCATGCAGCACTACCGCAAACGCTGCCGCGAAACGCTGGATAAGGGCTTAAGCCCTTACGACGGGCATGACACCGTCGGCATTATCGGCCTTGATAAACAAGGGTCAATGAGCGTCGCCACCTCCACCAGCGGCCTGTTCATGAAAAAACGCGGTCGACTCGGGGATTCACCCATTATTGGTTCCGGCTTTTACTGCGACAGTGAAACCGGCGCGGCCACCGCAACGGGCGTCGGTGAAGATCTGATGAAAGGCTGCACCAGCTACGAAATTGTCCGCCGCATGGCGCAGGGTATGACGCCCCAGCAGGCGGCGGATTCGGTGGTGTTCGAGCTGGAAGACAAGCTGATGTCGCGCTTTGGCCGCGCGGGCGATCTTTCCGTGGTGTGCATGAACAACAGGGGCGAATTCGGGGCCGCCACCAACATAAAAACCTTCTCGTTTGTGGTGGCGACGGCTCGCCAGCCCCTCATCGTTTTTCGTACTGAACGCCTGCGGGAGAAAACGCATTATCACGCCGTAGACGATGAGTGGATGCAGGCCTATGCCGCGCGGATCCGCGCGCCGATTGAGGAGTCATAATGATCACGTATCAGTTTATCACCGCGCTTTCTGACGCGGCTCCGCAAAGCCATTTGATTGCGTCCGCCTCCTGTACGCATTTGCCCGAAACGGCGCTTGTCGCGGAAATGCGCGAGTCTGCCAGCATCGCTGACACCCGCTTTGGCTGCGCCCCGTTTGCCCGGATCACTCTGCTGCCGGATGCCCTCTGGCAGGATAGCCTGACCGAAGGATTGCTGACGGCGCTTCGCCCGCTGCTGGCCTCGCCCGTCAGCCTCGGGCTGATACTGGACGTTACCGATATCAACGATGTGGTGCTGGCGCAGGTGCTGCGCTTTCTCTTTAATCAGGCGCACAGGCTGAGCGACCTGAAGCTGAAGAAAACGGATGAATCGGCGGTGCGCCTTACGCGCATCACCGCCCTCTGCCTGCCGGAACAGCAGGCAAAACTGGAGGGTGTCTTCCGCCAGCAGCAGGCCATCGCCCGCGGCATGGTCGCGGCGCGACGTCTGGCGGATATGCCGTCCGACCGCTGCACGCCGCAGTTTGTAGTGGAAGAGGCGCAAAGGCTCTGTGCCGCCTTCCCCGCTCTGCGCTGCGAAGTGCTGAACGAAAAGGCTATTGCTGAGCAGGGTCTGGGGCTGCTGCACGCCGTTGGCAAAGGGGCGACCTGTCCGCCGCGCCTGCTGGCGATCCATTATAACGGCGTCAACGACGGCCCGGTGCGCTGCTATGTGGGAAAAGGCATAACCTTCGATACCGGCGGCCTGTGGCTGAAGGAAGGCGCGGGCATGTACACCATGAAATACGACATGTGCGGTGCGGCTAACGTGCTAGGCCTGATGCTGACCGTGGCAGAGCTGGCGCTGCCCGTACGCATCATGGGCGTGCTGGCGCTGGCGGAAAACGCCATCGGCCCGGACGCCATGCAGCCCGGCACGGTGGCGACGGCCTGCAATGGCACCACGGTTGAAATCAACAACACCGATGCCGAAGGCCGACTGGTGCTGGCGGACGCCATCGCCTGGGCCAGCCTTCGTCATCCGCAGGCGCGCTATATTATTGATATGGCGACCTTAACCGGTGCGGTCGTGAAGGCGCTGGGGTATGAGCTGAGCGGGCTGATGACGCAGGATGAACCGCTGCGTGCGGCGCTGACGCTGGCGGGTAAGCAAAGTGGCGATGAAGTGTGGTCCCTGCCGCTGGATGCGCGGCTGAAAAAACAGACCGACAGCGCCATCGCCGATCTGTGCAACACGCCGACCAACAATGCGGCAATCAGCGCGTCGGCGGCGTGGCTGCTGCACCACTTTTGCCCGCCGACCATTCCGTGGGCGCATCTGGATATCAGCGGTACGGCGCTGTGGCGAGAGAGCGGCAGGAGCGTGGCATCGGGAAGACCAATTCCACTTTTGGTTGAACACCTGCTGGGGGATGTCTAGTTTTCGTAGGCCGGGTAAGGCGCAGCCGCCACCCGGCACAACTACAGCTTGAGAATATCTTTGACAAACGGAATGGTCAGCTTGCGCTGGGCGGTAATGGAGGCGCGATCGAGCTGATCGAGCGTGTCAAACAGCGTGCGCATTTCGCGATCCAGCCGCTTGAGCAGGAAGCGCCCCACGTCCTCCGGCAGCTCAAACCCGCGCTGCTTTGCGCGCAGCTGTAACGCCTGAAGCTTATCTTCATCCGACAGCGGCTGGAGCTTGTAGATTTGCCCCCAGTCCAGACGAGATGCCAGATCCGGCAGCCCCAGATTGAGCTGTCTCGGCGGACGATCGCCGGTGATCAGCAGCCGGGTTTTGCCCGACTCCAGAATGCGGTTGTAGAGGTTAAAGATCGCCATTTCCCACGGCTCGTCCCCCGCCACGCATTCGATATTATCGATGCAGACCAGCGAGAGATGTTCCATTCCCTCCAGCACCTCAGGCACGAACCAGGTACGTTTATCCAGCGGCACGTAGCCTACTGCATCACCGCGCGCCGAAAGCTCCGCGCAGGCGGCATGCAGCAGATGGCTGCGCCCCGCGCCTTCACGTGACCAGATATAGATGTATCCGCTGTGATCCTGGCGCAGCACGTTTTGCAGTGCAGCCAGTAAAGAGGGGTTATCACCCGGCCAGAAACTCGCGAAAGTTTCGTCGTCAGGGAGATAGAGTGGCAGAGAGAGCTGTGCCGGTCCGTTCAGAAATACCTCAACCAGAGATCCTACGTAAAATCGGAATGGAGTTTAACACGGAACCTGCAAGGAGAGAACCGGGCGATCCCTCGCCCGACTTTTCGATCAATGTGGTGCTTTTTCGCTGTCGTCCGCGTCGAGAATTTCTTCTTCCGGGCGGATGACCGAGATCAGCTTGAAGATCAGGCTCAGGCCCACGCCGACGATGGTCGCCAGCGCCATGCCCTTCAGCTCGGCCGCACCAATGTGCACCTTCGCGCCGCTCACGCCGATGATCAGGATAACGGAGGTCAGGATCAGGTTTTGCGCCTTGCTGTAATCCACTTTGGATTCAATCAGCACGCGAATACCGGAGGCGCCGATCACGCCGTACAGCAGCAGAGAAACGCCGCCCATTACCGGCACCGGAATGATCTGAATCGCTGCCGCAAGTTTACCGACACAGGAGAGCAGAATGGCGATAATCGCCGCGCCGCCGATAACCCAGGTACTGTAGACGCGGGTAATCGCCATCACGCCGATGTTCTCACCGTAAGTGGTGTTTGGCGTCGAGCCGAAGAAACCGGAGATGATGGTGGAGAAACCGTTCGCAAACATGGAGCGGTGCAGACCCGGGTCGCGGATTAAATCGCGCTTAACGATGTTCGCCGTCACCACCAGGTGGCCGACGTGCTCCGCAATGACCACCAGCGCCGCAGGCAGAATGGTGAAAATAGCAAACCATTCAAAGCGCGGCGTATAGAAGGTTGGCAGCGCGAACCAGTGCGCCTGAGCAATCGGGGTGGTGTCCACCACGCCCATCGCAAAGGAGAGCGCATAGCCCGCCAGCACGCCGATCAGGATCGGGATAATCGCCATGAAGCCGCGGAACAGCACGGAGCCAAACACCGTCACGCCCAGGGTTACCAGCGAGATGATAATGGTTTTGGAATCCGGTGACTGGCCGTCAGCAGGCAGCAGACCGGCCATATTCGCCGCGACGCCCGCCAGCTCAAGACCGATGACCGCAACGATGGCGCCCATCGCCGCAGGCGGGAACATCACGTCCAGCCAGCCGGTACCGGCTTTCTTCACAATGAAGGACACCACGCAGAACAGGACGCCACACATGATAAAGCCGCCCAGCGCGACTTCATAACCCAGCGGCAGCAGCAGCAACACCGGCGAGATAAAGGCGAAGCTCGACCCGAGATACGCCGGGATTTTGCCTTTACAGATAAAGAGGTACAGCAGCGTACCGATGCCGTTGAACAGCAGCACGGTGGCCGGGTTAATGTGGAACAGGATTGGCACCAGCACGGTTGCGCCAAACATGGCGAACAGGTGCTGCAAACTAAGCGGGATAGTCTGTAAAAGCGGCGGTCTTTCACTCACCCCGATAGCACGGCGCGTCATAGTGTTTTCCTCTGTGTAGTATTGTTGGTGTTTTATTCAAAAAAAAGCCGACTATCAAAGTCGGCTTATTTATCGTTATTCGATTATTTCGTACCAAAGATCTTATCGCCGGCATCGCCGAGCCCCGGGATGATGTACCCGTGCTCGTTCAGGCCCTGGTCGATAGAGGCGGTATACAGCTCAAC
This sequence comes from Enterobacter cloacae complex sp. S3, assembly GCF_014930495.1. NCBI lineage: Bacteria > Pseudomonadati > Pseudomonadota > Gammaproteobacteria > Enterobacterales > Enterobacteriaceae > Enterobacter > Enterobacter cloacae complex sp. S3. The sequence goes on from NZ_JADBRD010000020.1 coordinate 17,905, forward strand.
GTCCGGGTGCGCTTTTTCCAGCGCCGCGATCCCTTCCGGCGCCGCAACCAGTACCAGCACCTTAATGCTGTTACAGCCCGCGTTTTTCAGCAGGTCGATGGTGGCGATCATAGAGCCACCGGTCGCGAGCATTGGGTCAACCACCAGCGCCATACGCTCGTCGATGTTAGAGACCAGCTTCTGGAAGTAAGGAACCGGCTCAAGGGTTTCTTCGTTACGGTAGATACCCACCACGCTGATACGCGCGCTTGGCACGTGCTCCAGCACGCCTTCCATCATGCCGAGACCGGCACGCAGGATTGGCACCACGGTAATTTTCTTACCTTTGATCTGCTCAACCTGCACCGGGCCGTTCCAGCCTTCGATGGTGACTTTTTCTGTTTCCAGATCAGAGGTCGCTTCGTAAGTCAGCAGGCTGCCGACTTCAGATGCCAGTTCGCGAAAACGCTTCGTGCTGATGTCATGCTCACGCATCAGGCCCAACTTGTGTTTAACGAGTGGGTGTTTCACTTCCACAATCTTCATTCTCTTTCTCCTCTGAGGTGGCGTCCGCAAAAAAATCGCGGGATTATACCGCTTTTTTCGGATTAGGCCATACCCATGTTGCTTGACGTATATCAAGCAAAGTGATTTAGAGACAAAAAAACCGGAGGCGAGACTCCGGCTTGGGTGCGGGGTTCTGCCCGGTGGCACTGCGCTTACGCGGCCTACGTGTAGTGTAGGTCGGGTAAGCGTTAGCGCCACCCGACAATTACAGGTTCTCGCCGTTGCTCGCAATCACCTGCTTATACCAGTCGAACGATTTCTTTTTACTGCGGTTCAGCGTGCCGTTTCCATCATTGTCTTTATCCACAAAGATAAAGCCGTAGCGTTTTTTCATTTCGCCCGTGCCGGCAGACACCAGGTCGATGCAGCCCCACGGGGTGTAGCCCATCAGATCCACGCCATCTTCCACCACCGCTTTTTTCATCTCGCGGATATGGGCGGCCAGATAATCAATACGGTACTGGTCGTTCACCGTGCCGTCGCTCTCCTGCACGTCGATCGCGCCAAAGCCGTTCTCAACGATAAACAGCGGCAGCTGGTAGTGATCCCAGAACCAGTTCAGGGAGTAGCGCAGCCCGACCGGGTCAATCTGCCAGCCCCAGTCGGATTTCTGCACGTAGGGGTTAGAGACCAGGCTCTTGCTTTCGTCGTAATCCAGCTGCGGGTTGTCCGCCGTCGCCTTGGTGGCGAAGGACATGTAGTAGCTGAAGCCGATGTAATCGACGCAGCCCTGCTTCAGCGCGGCTTTATCTTCTTCGGTTATATCCAGCGCGAAGCCGCGACGTTCGAAGTAGTTGAGCAGGTGCTGCGGGTACCTGCCGCGCACGTGTACGTCGGTGAACCAGTAGCGGCGGTGCATGGCGTTCATCGCCATCATCATATCCTCCGGCGCACAGGTCAGCGGGTAGATAGGACACATGGCAATCATGCAGCCAATCTGCAGCGACGGGTTAATCTCGCGCCCCGCCTTCACCGCCAGGGCGCTGGCCACGAGCTCGTAGTGCGCCGCCTGGAACATCACCGGCTCACGGTCTTCACCCGGCGCGTACTTCAGCCCGGAGTTCGTAAACGGCGCAAAGTCTTCGTGGAAGTTAGCCTGGTTGTTGATCTCGTTGAAGGTCATCCAGTACTTCACCTTATGCTGGTAGCGCTGGAACACCACTTTTGCAAAACGAACGAAGAAGTCGATCAGCTTACGGTTGCGCCAGCCGCCGTATTCCGTAACCAGATGGAAAGGCATCTCGAAGTGAGACAGGGTGATAACCGGTTCGATGCCGTACTTCAGGCATTCGTCGAACAGATCGTCATAGAATTTCAGGCCAGCCTCGTTAGGCTCAAGCTCGTCACCTTTCGGGAAGATCCGCGTCCAGGCAATAGAGGTGCGGAAGCATTTGAACCCCATCTCGGCAAAGAGTCTGATGTCTTCTTTATAGCGGTGGTAGAAATCGATGGCTTCATGGTTAGGATAATTTTTCCCCTCCAGCACGCCGTTGGTGATTTCACGCGGCACGCCGTGCGCCCCCGCGGTCATCACATCGGCGACGCTCACGCCCTTGCCGCCCTCTTTCCAGCCGCCTTCCAGCTGGTGCGCCGCAACGGCCCCGCCCCACAGAAAATCTGCTTTAAATCCCGACATTCGCTTTCCCTCATTCTGCGTTATTTTCTGCAAAAACAATTACAGAAACCGGTTTCAGTTCGATGATGTGCAAAGGGAATAATCGTTGCAAGCAGTTCTCAGAAACCGGTTTCATTTTCGTGAACAGAGTCAAGTTTGGCTGCATTCACGAGGTACACAGAAAAAAAGATCCCCACGTCCAGAATAGGCTCGCAAACGTTTGCCTGGACTGTTAGAATTGCGCCGATTTTTCTTACTAGCTATGCAATCGCGTGGGGATTTAAGCCGTGACCAACAAAACTTCTCTCAGCTACAAAGATGCCGGTGTTGATATTGACGCAGGTAATGCGCTGGTTGACCGAATCAAAGGTGTGGTGAAAAAAACCCGCCGCCCGGAAGTGATGGGTGGTCTGGGTGGATTCGGCGCACTGTGCGCGCTGCCGCAAAAATATCGTGAACCTGTTCTGGTCTCGGGTACTGACGGTGTAGGCACCAAACTGCGCCTGGCGATGGATTTAAAACGTCACGACACGATCGGTATCGATCTGGTCGCGATGTGCGTGAATGACCTGGTGGTACAGGGCGCAGAGCCGCTGTTCTTCCTCGATTACTACGCAACCGGCAAACTGGATGTGGATACCGCTGCCAGCGTGATTAACGGTATCGCCGAAGGCTGCCTGCAGTCCGGCTGTGCGCTGGTCGGTGGTGAAACCGCAGAAATGCCGGGCATGTATCACGGCGAAGATTATGACGTCGCGGGCTTCTGCGTCGGCGTAGTAGAAAAATCAGAAATTATCGACGGCAGCAAAGTGGCCGATGGCGATGTGCTGATCGCGCTCGCCTCCAGCGGCCCGCACTCCAACGGCTACTCCCTGGTGCGTAAAATCCTCGAAGTGAGCGGCTGTGATCCGCTGACCACCGAGCTGGACGGTAAACCGCTGGCTGACCATCTGCTGGCGCCGACCCGCATCTACGTGAAAAACGTGCTTGAGCTTATCGAGAAGGTCGACGTTCACGCTATCGCTCACCTGACCGGCGGCGGCTTCTGGGAAAACATCCCGCGCGTCCTGCCGGATAACACCCAGGCGGTGATCGACGAATCCTCATGGCAGTGGCCGGCCGTGTTTAACTGGCTGCAGACCGCGGGCAACGTGAGCTCTCACGAAATGTACCGCACCTTTAACTGTGGTGTGGGCATGGTTATCGCCCTGCCGGCAAGCGAAGCGGATAAAGCGGTTAAACTGCTGACTGAAAAAGGTGAAAACGCGTGGAAAATCGGTACGATTAAAGCTTCCGATTCCGAACAGCGTGTGGTCATTGAATGAAAAACATCGTGGTGCTCATTTCCGGCAACGGAAGCAATTTGCAGGCCATCATAGACGCCTGCAAGCAGAAGAAAATCAATGGCACCATTCGGGCAGTTTTCAGCAACAAGGCCGACGCGTTCGGCCTTGAGCGCGCGCGGGAAGCGAACATTCCCGCGCACGCGCTGGAAGCCAGCCAGTTCGCCGGGCGTGAAGCCTTTGACCGCGAGCTGGTGCATGAGATTGATGCCTACGCGCCGGACGTGGTCGTGCTGGCGGGCTATATGCGTATTCTGAGCCCGGCCTTCGTCGAACACTTCGCCGGTCGTCTGCTGAATATCCACCCTTCCCTGCTGCCGAAATATCCCGGCCTGCATACCCATCGTCAGGTTCTGGAAAACGGCGATGAGGAGCACGGTACCTCCGTGCATTTCGTTACCGACGAGCTGGACGGCGGTCCGGTTATCCTGCAGGCCAAAGTTCCGGTCTTTGACGGCGACAGCGAAGAAGACGTGACGGAACGCGTGCAGACCCAGGAACACGCCATTTACCCGCTGGTGGTCAGCTGGTTTGTCGACGGGCGTCTCGAGATGCGCGACGGCGCAGCCTGGCTGGACGGCGTGAAGTTACCCCCGCAGGGTTATGCGGCCGAAGAGTAGTTTGTTACGTCGGGTGGCGCTGCTGCGCTTACCCGACCTGTACATTGCATTACCCGATATTCCCTTCTCCAACCTTCTAAAATCCCCAACAAAAAAAATAACTGTCATACTTTTCTGGCACTGTTGGACATATCGTGGAAATGCTCGCCATAATAAGGACGAGACGGATTTACCACGTCCTGTGATTGAACTGGAGTGTGAGCTGTAATGGGTCAGGAAAAGTTATATATCGAGAAAGAGCTAAGCTGGTTAGCATTCAACGAACGTGTACTCCAGGAAGCGGCAGACAAAAGTAACCCGCTGATCGAGCGCATGCGTTTTTTGGGCATTTATTCCAACAACCTGGATGAGTTCTACAAGGTTCGCTTTGCCGAGCTGAAAAGACGCATCATCATCAGCGAAGAACAGGGCTTAAACTCGCACTCGCGGCATCTGCTGGGCAAAATCCAGTCCCGCGTGCTGAAAGCCGATCAGGAATTTGACGGCCTGTATAACGAACTGCTGCTGGAGATGGCGCGCAATCAAATCTTCCTGATTAACGAACGCCAGCTTTCCGTTAACCAACAAAACTGGCTGCGCCACTACTTCAAACACTATCTGCGCCAGCACATTACCCCGATTCTGATCAACCGCGAAACCGATCTGGTTCAGTTCCTGAAGGATGATTACACCTACCTGGCGGTGGAAATTATTCGCGGTGAATCTATCCGTTACGCGCTGCTGGAGATCCCGTCCGACAAGGTGCCGCGCTTTGTGAACCTGCCGCCGGAAACCCCGCGCAGACGCAAGCCGATGATCCTGCTGGATAACATCCTGCGCTACTGTCTGGACGACATATTCAAAGGCTTCTTCGATTACGATGCGTTAAACGCCTATTCGATGAAAATGACCCGTGACGCCGAATATGACCTGGTGCACGAGATGGAAGCCAGCCTGATGGAGCTGATGTCCTCCAGCCTGAAACAGCGCCTGACGGCCGAGCCGGTACGTTTTGTTTATCAGCGCGATATGCCGGACGCCATGGTGGAGATGCTGCGCGAGAAACTGACCATTTCGCGCTATGACTCCATCGTGCCGGGTGGTCGTTACCACAACTTTAAAGACTTTATTGGCTTCCCGAACGTCGGCAAAGCCAATCTGGTGAACAAGCCGCTGCCGCGCCTGCGCCATCTGTGGTTCGATAAATTCCGCAACGGATTCGACGCCATTCGCGAACGCGATGTGCTGCTCTACTATCCGTATCACACGTTTGAGCACGTGCTCGAACTGCTGCGTCAGGCCTCGTTCGATCCAAGCGTGCTGGCGATCAAAATCAACATCTACCGCGTGGCAAAAGATTCCCGCATCATCGACGCGATGATCCATGCGGCGCACAACGCCAAAAAGGTCACCGTGGTGGTTGAGCTGCAGGCGCGCTTCGACGAAGAGGCCAACATTCACTGGGCGCGCCGTCTGACGGAAGCCGGTGTGCACGTCATCTTCTCCGCGCCGGGTCTGAAAATTCACGCCAAGCTGTTCCTGATTTCCCGTAAAGAGGGCGACGATGTAGTGCGTTATGCCCACATCGGTACCGGGAACTTTAACGAGAAAACGGCGCGAATTTATACCGACTACTCGCTCTTAACCGCCGACGCCCGCATCACTAACGAAGTGCGCCGGGTCTTTAACTTTATCGAAAACCCGTACCGTCCGGTGAGCTTTGACTATCTGCTGGTCTCGCCGCAGAACTCGCGCCGCCTGCTGTACGATATGATCGATAAAGAGATCGCCAATGCCCAGAAAGGGCTGTCGTCCGGCATCACGCTGAAGCTTAACAACCTGGTCGACAAAGGGCTGGTGGACAGGCTGTACGCGGCATCCAGCTCCGGCGTGCCGGTTAACCTGCTGATCCGCGGCATGTGCTCGCTGATCCCGGAACTGGAAGGCATCAGCGACAATATTCGTGTGATCAGCATCGTTGACCGTTACCTGGAACACGATCGGATCTATATTTTTGATAATGCGGGTGATAAACAGGTCTATCTCTCTTCGGCAGACTGGATGACGCGCAATATTGACTACCGTATTGAAGTCGCGGCACCGCTGCTGGATCCGCGACTGAAGCAGCAGATCCTCGACATCATCGAGATTCTGTTCAGCGATACCGTGAAAGCACGCTATATCGACAAAGAACTCAGTAACCGCTATGTACCGCGCGGCAACCGCCGCAAAGTGCGGTCGCAACTGGCGATTTACGACTATATCAAATCACTCGAGCAACCCGATTAACCTATGCCGATAAATGATAAGACCCCACGCCCGCAGGAATTCGCCGCGGTCGACCTTGGCTCTAACAGTTTCCACATGGTCATCGCCCGTGAGGTGGATGGCGCGCTGCAGATCATCGGTCGTCTGAAGCAGCGCGTACACCTGGCGGATGGTCTTGATGAACGCAGCATGCTCAGCGAAGAGGCGATGGAGCGCGGGTTAAACTGCCTGTCGCTGTTTGCTGAACGCCTGCAGGGCTTCTCGCCCTCCAGCGTGTGCATCGTGGGTACCCACACCCTGCGCCAGGCCCTGAACGCCCCGGAGTTCCTCAAGCGGGCCGAAAAAGTGATCCCCTACCCGATTGAGATCATCTCCGGCAACGAGGAAGCGCGTCTGATTTTCATGGGCGTTGAGCACACCCAGCCGGAAAAAGGGCGCAAGCTGGTTATCGATATCGGCGGTGGCTCAACGGAGCTGGTGATCGGCGAAGACTTTGAGCCGCGCCTGGTGGAAAGCCGCCGAATGGGCTGCGTCAGCTTCGCGCAGATGTATTTCCCGGGCGGCACCATCACCCGCGAGAACTTCCAGCGCGCGCGTATGGCGGCTGTCCAGAAGCTGGAAAATCTGGCCTGGCAGTACCGTATTCAGGGCTGGAACGTGGCGCTGGGCGCGTCGGGCACCATCAAGGCGGCGCATGAAGTGCTGCTGGCGATGGGTGAAAAAGACGGGTTTATCACGCCCGAACGCCTGACGTTGCTGACCGAAGAAGTGCTGAAGCATAAAAGTTTTGACGCCTTAAGCCTGCCGGGTCTTTCCGACGAGCGTAAAGCGGTATTCGTGCCGGGGCTGGCTATTCTCTGCGGCGTGTTTGATGCCCTCGCCATAAAAGAGCTGCGTCTGTCGGACGGTGCGCTGCGTGAAGGCGTGCTGTATGAGATGGAAGGCCGCTTCCGCCATCAGGATATTCGCAGCCGCACCGCGCAAAGTCTCGCCAACCAGTACAACATCGACCGTGAACAGGCGAAGCGCGTGCTGGACACCACGGTGCAGATGTACGAACAGTGGCAGGAGCAGAATCCGAAGCTCGCGCACCCGCAGCTTGCCGCGCTGTTGAAATGGGCCGCGATGCTGCACGAGGTGGGGCTGAACATCAACCACAGCGGGATGCACCGCCATTCGGCCTATATTCTGCAAAACAGCGATCTGCCTGGCTTCAACCAGGAGCAGCAAACCATGATGGCGACCCTGGTGCGTTATCACCGCAAAGCCATCAAGCTTGACGACCTGCCGCGCTTTACGCTGTTCAAGAAAAAACAGTTCCTGCCGCTTATTCAGCTGCTGCGCCTGGGCGTGCTGCTCAATAACCAGCGTCAGGCCACCACCACGCCGCCCACGCTGAAGCTTAAAACCGACGACCATCACTGGACGCTGAGCTTCCCGCACGACTGGTTCAGCCAGAACGCGCTGGTCCTGCTGGATCTGGAAAAAGAGCAGCAGTACTGGGAAGCGGTCACCGGCTGGCTGCTCAAAATTGAAGAAGAGAGCGCCGACGTCGCCGCGTAACGGCTCAGGCGTCCGCGGTGGACGCCTCTGCTTCCAGCAGTGACTCAAGCGGTGCCGGTCTGCCAATCAGATAACCCTGCACATAATCGATGCCTAGCGCGTGAACCGCGCTACGTATCTCTTCGCTTTCGACATACTCCGCCACCACCAGCATCTTTTTCATACGCGCCAGATGGCAGATAGACGCCACAATCTGATAATCCAGGCTGTTGTTGACGATATTGCGAATAAAGCTGCCGTCAATCTTGAGAATATCCGCGTCCACGCTTTTCAGCCGCGCATAGCTCGCATAGCCGGTGCCAAAATCATCAATTGCAATACGTACCCCCATTTTCTGCAGCTGCCGGAGGATGTGTAGCGCCTGTTCCGCATTGCAAAAAGTGCTGCACTCCGTCACTTCAAAGATTAGCTGCCACGGCTCAATGGCGTATTTCACCAGCAGGCGATTCACCTCAAGCGGAAACTGCACCCGACACACGGTCGACGGGGCAAGATTAATGGCAAAGCGCTGGCCGGGCAGTCTTTCGCGATGCGCGGCGAGAAAGCGCAGGGTGTGCTCCAGCACCCATAAATCTACCCGCGAGGAGAGACCAAACTCCTGCGCGACGGGCAGGAACTGGTCGGGGGAGATCAATAGCCCGTTGATATCCGGCATCCGGAGCAGGACTTCGTGATAGCAATCGCCACGCATGCCGCGAACGGGTTGAACCAGCAGGGTGAATTCGTCGTTATCAAGCGCCTTTTGCAGGCGGCTCATCATCGCGACTTTATCCTTCAGGCTGCGCTGCAAATGGACGGCCCCACGCTGCTGAAGGTTTTCCGGATGGTTGGAGGAGAGCGACAGGTCGGCAACCACGCCCAGTTCGCCAAGCACCAGATAAAGATGGTTAACCGGGGACCGGACATAGCAATAGCTCACGCCCACCTGCGGCTGCAGCGGCATGCCGTCCCAGACAAAGCGGAACTGCTTGATATGCTCGTCCAGGGCTTCAATCCGCTGCTGGTGCGATTCCGCGTTGAGCCGTACCGCCAGGTCATACCCGGTCAGGTGATACACCAGCTCATTGGGCTGGAGAATGCCATTCACCCACTGCGCCAGCTGCTGCTTGTACTGAATCCGCAGCAACACACCGTAATTTCGGCCCAGAATTTCCAGCTCCGGAATGCGCAGCAGGCAGAGCGCCGACCACGGGTTTTTCGCCAGATCGCGCGACAGCGCCCGCAGATTAGGCATATGGACGACCGGGTCGAGCAGCGCCAGCCTGCGGGAGCGTTTGTTCGCCGCGCGCTGCCGGGTCGCCAGCATCGACATATAAATCACCACGAACGAGAAGACCAGGTAACTGGAAGAGGTGATCGCCAGCTGAATGTCATACCCCGGGTTCACCGGGATATAGCGGTAAAAATAGTGAATAGACACCAGCAGTATCGGCGTCCAGATAAGCGAAATCAGCTTATAGCCAAAACGCATCGCGCCCCAGAGCATCACCGGCATCAGCAGGGAAAGGGTGTAGTTGGTGGTGAAAATGGAGCTGTTCTCATTCATCGGAAGCAGCAGCAGCGAAAGCAGTCCGCCAAGCGCGATAGCCCACACCAACAACTCAACGACCGTCACCTTTTTGTCTATCTCGGAACGGATCTGCGAGAGAAGGCTTTTGATATAGCGCGGATGACGAAGCAGGCGGATCAGCAGATAGCTCAGCGGCACGCCCGTTAGCCCGCTGACCAGCAGCGTCTGATAGTTGATGAGCGTGCGAATATTGAGGGGATTTAATCCCGCAAGGCTCTGACGGCTCTCATACACACCTAAATACACCGCAAACTGGAACAGCACCAGAAATAGCGTCGCGGGGCAGAACGCCTGCCAGAAGATGCGCTGCGCCATCAGCCGCACGTCGCCGTACGCGGTCATATTCCGTCTGGGAGCAAACACCCGGTAGCCACCCCAGCTGAGCACTAAAGGGACGACAAAATGGAGGATCCCCGCGACGGTTTCAAACATCCCGACCGACGGGTAATAGCGGATAAACAGCGACAATACGATCCCGGGCAGCGCTTCCAGGCCAAAGAACATCATCAGCGAAAGCAAAAATGAGAGGGGTAAATAATAGAGTGCCGCAATGCCGTCGCCCAGCTGCGTGAATGTATTCGCGATGCTCAGCACGGGAAGTAAAACCACAGGCAAAATAAGCGGCAATGCCCACCAGCGGTTTTCATTTTTTTTCAGGAAAGCCAGAATGTTCATAGATGCCCGGTTAAACCCCTTTCGCTCCAGAGGGAAAATAAAGACAGGCATCCAACCTGACGTACGCGCCGCCCGGCAAGGTGAGGGGCGAACTGTATGGAGGAAGGATTTTAAATATCAGGGCCGGGAAGCCGTTGACTTAAATCAAACTACTTTACGCAAATAACTTTTTGCGGCGTTTTTTTGAAATTATTTTCTTCATATTATCAATATGGTAAATGCATTAATTAATTTCAATAACATTAATCAATGTAAACATTGACGGTTATTTACACACAGCAGAATTGACCCAGCCTTCCCGCTGTGCCTTAATATCCTTGTCGCCCAAAAGGGCTTATCCAGGAAAAACAGAGTGAGTCAGGTCATGCGTATGCGCAAACGACATCAATTTAATACCCGAATGACCCGCATCATACTGCTCATCAGCTTCCTGTTTTTCTTTGGCCGCTTCGTTTACTCTTCAATTGGCGCCTGGTACCACCATCAGGACAAAACCCAGTCGCAGCAATCCAGCCTGACCGTCGACACCACCGATCGCTAAACAGCCGCAGGATGTTGCACGAGCCGAATAATGGCCGCGATCCCTTTGCTGAGGATTTTATCCTGTCGCATTACCACCGCCAGCTGCCGCTGCAGCATGGGCGTAAGCGACATCACGCATAGCCCTTCGCGATCGGCATCCTGTTCGACCGCCATTCGCGGCACAATACTGTAGCCCAGCCCCGCGCGAACCATGCGTTTGATCGCCTCGATGCTGCCAAGCTGCATCACCGGTGCGATCGCTAGTCCATTAGCCGCAAACCAGCCATCGATCAGCGCCCGGGTACCGCTGCCTGATTCAAAGGCAATCAGCGGCTGAGCGTGCAGCGCCTCCGGGGTAAAATCCCTGAAAGCGTCCTGCTGCTCCCGCGACGCGATAAAAACAAACTCTTCGTCCATTACCGGCATGACGTCCAGCGCTCTGCCGCTCACCGGCAGCGTCACCAGCCCCATATCGAGCCGGTTCTCTTCGATGGCCCTGACGATGTCGAGGGTGTTGCCCGTCGTCACCCCCACGCTCAGGAGCGGATAGTCTCGACGCAGCTTCTCCAGCAGCGGCGGCAGAAGATGGATGCAGGCCGTTGCCCCCGTGCCAAGCGTAATGGTGCCGCTCACATCGTGGCTGAATGCGCTCACGGACCGGATGGCGTCATCCACCGCCAGCTGAATACGCTCCCCATGCGCCAGCAACGCCTGCCCGGCAGCCGTAGCCTTAATCCCTCGCCCGGTCCGCTCCACCAGCCGCGTTTGCAGAAACTGCTCCAGCTGACGTATTTGCAGGCTGACGGCGGGCTGGGAAATACCCAGCGCATCCGCTGCCGCTGAAAAGCTGCCGCGCTGGATCACCAGACGGAAGGTGGCGAGATAGCCCAGATTAAGCGTTGTCATTCAAAGTTTCTCTTATACCGCGCATAAGGTTGCTGCCCTGCCAGCACAATAGCGCGCGAGTTATGCTCAGGACAACTGCATAACGGAATGAAAAACAATGGAAACACCCGCCCTGCCACGCCGCCTCGCCCTCACGGCGGGATGTAATCAGCTTATCAACTGGGGGATCTCGTTTTATATGCCCGGCACCTTTGCGCTGGCGATTTCAGCCGACCGGGGATGGTCATCACCGCAGATTTACCTCGGCCTGACGCTGGCGATGCTGGTGATGGCGGCGGTTTCTCCGTTTGTCGCCCTCCTGCTGGCACGCTTTGGCGGTCAGAAGGTGGTGATGAGCGGCACGTTGCTGATCGCCGCAAGCTGCGCTGGGATGGCGTATACCCAGACGCTTTTTGGCTGGTACTGCGCCTGGCTGATCGGCGGCGTAGGGATGCGCCTGTCGCTGTACGACGCGCTGTTCGCCGCGCTGGTAAACCTCTACGGGCAGCAGGCGCGAAGAACAATCTCACGCGTCACGCTGGCGGGCGGGCTGGCCTCCGCCGTTTTCTGGCCGCTGGGCGATGCTCTGCTTCAGGTCATGAGCTGGCAGGAAGCGCTGCGCGTCTACGCGCTCTTCGGCCTGCTGAGCGCGATGCTGATTCGAACGCTTCCCCGGCAGCGGCTGACGGTGACGACAAAGGTCACCGCGCCGCCGCTGAACAACGAGCGGCGTAACGGCTGGCTTTATGCCGCCTTGATTGCCCTCATCACCTTTGTCTCTAACGGCACGTCCACCCATCTGCCGGAGTTTATTGCCCACTTCGGCCTGCCGGTCGCCATCGGCATGCTGTGGGGAGTCGGCCAGACGGGCGCCCGCTCGCTGGAAGTGCTGGCGGGTGCCCGCTTAACCCCCTTCAAACTGACGCTTTTTACCGCGCTCGCCATGCCGCTCTGCTTTCTTCTGGGGATGAGCAGCGCCCTGTTTATGTGGTGTGCGGCCGGGTTTGTGCTGGGCTACGGCGCCATCAACGGGCTGGTCACCATCGTAAAAGCCACCCTGCCGCTGGAGCTGTTTAGCACCGAAAGCTATGCCCGCCGCACGGGGATGCTGCTTATCCCCGGCCAGCTGATGGCGGCAGCCTCACCGTTTGCCTATGCGTGGCTGAATAAAACGCTGGGGATCGCAGGTGCAATGTGGGTATCAACGGGATTGACGCTGGTGATTGCCGGGCTGGCGATAGCGATTGTGCGTCGTCCTGGCAGGCAAACTGTATCGCACTGTATCCAGAGCGCCACGCTGACAAACGGGTACAAAACGCCGCCTCCGGCAAATATCTCCGATACATAAAAATGGTTTTCTTTCCCTGTCGTCATTCACAACCGATAAGGAGAGAACCCATGATTCGTCGCTATGCACTTTTCCCCCTGCTAGTCCTGGCCTCTGTAGCCCATGCCCGGACCATGCCGCTGGATAACCTGAGCGCCGCGGACGTTAACGGCCCCGCCGCCGTTGCGCCGCTGGCGCAGCCGCAGCCGCCCGCAAAGCTGATAGTCGATCCGCCGCTTGCCGGGCCGCTGAGCAAAGGCGCGGTGTTTATCCAGTACCGTGCCGAAAACCTGCGCATCGAGCCGGTATTCGGCCCGGAGGCGCTCAAGGTCACCCCGCGCATCGGTCACATTCACGTGGTGGTGGATGACGCGCCGTGGCACTGGGCTGACGCCAGCGGAGAGCCGGTGATCCTCGTGGGGCTACCCGCCGGTAAACACAAGGTGACGATTATTCTGGCCGACCCGACGCACAAGCCGCTCGACCACAAAACCGTTGAATTCACCGTCCCGCCCCACGCGACGGTCCACCACTTTTAAGGAGTCTGAAGATGAAAGCACTGTCTGTAGTGGCGGCAGGCCTGCTGGCGGTTTCCGCCAGCGCCTTTGCGCAGAGTAAAACCAGCGTCGTGCTGGTGCATGGCGCGTTTGCCGACGGCAGCAGCTGGAATAAGGTGATTACCCTGTTGCAGAAGCAGCACGCCGAGGTTATTGCCGTCCAGCTCCCGCTCACGTCGCTTAAGGATGACGTTGCGGCCACGCGGCGGGCCATCGCCCGCGCCGAGGGTGACGTGGTGCTGGTGGGCCACTCCTGGGGCGGCACCGTGATTAGCGAGGCGGGCAACGATGCGCGGGTAAAATCGCTGGTGTACGTGGCGGCGTTCGCGCCGGATTCCGGCCAGTCGACGGCGGATCTGGCAGGAAGCTATCCTGCCCCGCCGGGCAGCGCGGGCATTGCTAAAACGGCGGACGGCTATTTATACCTGCCGACAGAAGCCGTCAGAAATGACTTCGCGCCTGACGTGAAGCCAGACATTCAAAACACGATTGCAGCCACGCAGGGGCCAATTAAGGCCGAGGCGTTTGGTGAAAAGGTCGCCCACGCGGCGTGGCATGATAAACCGAGCTGGTATGTGGTCAGCAAGAATGACCGAATGATCAACCCCGATCTTGAACGGGCGATGGCGAAGACGATCCATGCAAAAACCGCCGAGGTGGCGGCAAGCCACGTGTCGATGGTGAGCCAGCCGCAGATCGTCGCCCGGACGATTGAGCAGGCGATAAGCGGTAATTAACCGGAGTGACTCATTCGATCTTCTGCACTTCCGTATCCACCGGCAGCAGCGCAGTGCCGTCATGCGCTGCTGGCGCCATAAAGGGAACCGGCCTGCCCGTCCGCCTGTCGACCAGCAGCGAGTGACGCTCGCCCTGCGCAAACAGATTTTGCTCTCCCCACTGACGCAGCGCCACGATCACCGGGAAAAGACGTTCGCCTTTGTCGGTCAGAACATATTCCTGATAAGCCGTGCCGTCCGATGCTCCCTGTAACGTCAGGATTTCTGCCTCAACCAGCTTGCGAAGCCGGTCAGAAAGGATGTTGCGCGCCACCCCAAGGCTGCGCTGAAAATCCCCGAAGCGCGTCATGCCGTCAAACGCATTACGCACAATAAGAAGCGACCAGCGATCCCCGAGCAGGTCAACGCTGCGGGCAACGGGACAATATTCCTCTTTTACCGTATTTCGGGACATCACCTGTTTTCCTCGCAAAGGCCACCCTATAACTAGTTGCATTTTAAAACTGCTTAGCCTAGCATTCAACCAGTTTCATTTTAAAACCAGGTTATCACAGACGAGGATTTTGAATATGTCACTGACGTCAGCCCTTCCTTCAGCCGACATGCCGCGCAGCATGGTCTGGCTGTTCGCCACCGCCAGCGGCCTAAGCGTGGCAAACGTCTATTACGCCCAGCCTTTGCTTGACGCGCTGGCGAACGATTTCGGCATCAGCCATGCGGCCGTGGGGGGCGTGGTGACCGCGACACAAATTGGCTGCGCGCTGGCTCTTTTGCTCCTCGTTCCTCTGGGTGACAAAGTGGATCGTCGACGACTCATGGCAGTACAGCTGATTGCTCTGGTGGTGGCGCTGGTTTCCGTCAGCATGGCACAGTCCTCTTCAGCGCTGCTTATCGGTATGCTTGCGACCGGTATGTTGGGCACGGCCATGACGCAGGGGCTGATCGCCTACGCCGCCAGCGCCGCGTCGCCCCATGAACAAGGACGCGTTGTCGGTGCGGCACAGGGCGGCGTGTTCACAGGTTTGCTGCTCGCTCGCGTCTTTGCCGGTGGCATCAGCGATATCGCGGGCTGGCGCGGGGTTTATCTTTGCGCTGCCGCGCTGATGCTCATGATTGCGTTACCTCTGTGGTGGCGACTCCCCGCCCTGCCAGCCGTCACTGCCACGATGAGCTACCCGCGCCTGATTGGCTCAATGCTCACGCTGCTGCGGCAGGAAAAAGTGCTGCAGATACGCGGCGTGCTGGCGCTGCTGATGTTTGCATCGTTCAACATTTTCTGGAGCGCGCTGGTGCTGCCGCTGAGCGCACCGCCGTTTAACTTTTCGCATACAGCGATTGGCGCGTTTGGACTGGCTGGCGCGGTGGGCGCGCTGGTGGCTGGCCGGGCAGGACGCTGGGCCGATCGGGGATATGCCCAACGCACCAGCGCGGCGGCGCTGAGTATCTTACTGTTAGCCTGGTGGCCCTTGTCGCTGATGGACCGTTCACTCGGGATCTTGCTTATCGGCATCATACTGCTCGATTTGGGCGGTCAGGCGCTGCACGTCACTAATCAGAGCATGATTTTCCGCACCCGTCCCGAGGCGCACAGCCGGCTGGTCGGGCTTTACATGCTGTTTTATGCCGTCGGCAGCGGGCTCGGCGCGCTCGGCACAACGATGACGTATGCCTGTGCCGGCTGGCCGGGCGTCTGCCTGCTTGGCGCCTCGGTCAGCCTGCTGGCGCTGGTGTTCTGGTGGCTAACCCGCGCTAGCCACCTCTGTCCGCGGGATAATCCCGATTAATCCACGCGTGGTCCTCTTCCCAGGTGAACATCCATTTGCGCACCGGGCCGGCCATCACGTTGAGGTAGTAGCTGTCATACCCGGCCATCGTC
Organism: Enterobacter cloacae complex sp. S3; assembly: GCF_014930495.1. Lineage (NCBI taxonomy): Bacteria > Pseudomonadati > Pseudomonadota > Gammaproteobacteria > Enterobacterales > Enterobacteriaceae > Enterobacter > Enterobacter cloacae complex sp. S3. Next base: position 33,988 of record NZ_JADBRD010000020.1, read on the forward strand.
GCGACCGGGTGGTAGCCCTTCGGCACCATCACCACGTCACGGTTATAGACCGCCATACACTCATCCAGCGTTCTGTCATCGGTGTAGACGCGCTGCATGCAGAACCCCTGCTCCGGGTTGAGGCGATGGTAGTAGGTCTCCTCCAGATAGGTCTCCTGCGGCGGGTTATCCGTGTCGTGCTTGTGGCTCGGGTACGAGCTGGTGCAGCCTTCATTGGTCCACACCTCCACCACCAGCAGGCTGTCGGCGGGCCTGTCTTCCGGCAAAATATTATGCACGTAGCGCTGGTTATGACCTTTGCCGCGCGCTTCACCGTCGATATCCTGCGGGGCAATCAGCCGCGTCGGATACGTGCCTTTGCCCGGCGCGGCGCAGACCGCCAGCTCCAGCGTCGTCAGCGCCTTCACCTGCACCGACTCCTGCGAGGCGACGTACACCGCCCACGGTTTAATGCGCTCGAAGGGGCTCATCCGCTCGCCGATATCGTTAAACTGCGCGGAAGGGGTGCGGATGGAGGCGCGTCCGGCGACCAGCACCAGGCAGCGCTCTTCGCTGACGCCGGACAGCGTCAGCGTCTGCCCCTCCTGTAGCTCATACGCCTCAAAGCCGACGTAGCCCCACCCCGCGCTTTCCGGTGTAACACACTGGGTGCGCCCCTCCGCGTTCGGCTGTTGCCAGCGTGATAACAGACGTGACATGTTCCCTCCTCAAATCAGTCCGGCGTCGCGCGCCAGGCGGCTCAGGTTGTTATACCCCAGACGGGCGTAGGTCAGCGGATGGGCAATCGCCGGATCCTGCTCGGCCTCGACCACCAGCCAGCCGTGATAATCCTGCGCCTTCAGCAGCCGCATAATCGGTGGGTAATCGACGCAGCCGTCGCCCGGCACGGTAAACACGCCGCTCAGCACCGCATCGAGGAAGCTGGTTTTGCGGTTTTTGACGTCCGCCAGCACGTCGGCGCGCACGTCTTTGCAGTGAACGTGGTTGATGCGCGACACCCAGCGCTGCGCCACCGCCAGCGGATCGGCCCCGGCAAAGGTCAGATGGCCGGTATCCAGCAGCAGTCCGACCGCTTCCCCGGTGTGAGTCATCAGGTTGTCCACGTCCTCGGCAGACTCAATCACCGTGCCCATATGGTGATGGTAGGCAATCTGCACGCCCTGCTGCTGCGTATAGCGGGCAAATTCGGTGAGCTTCTCGCCGTACTCCTTCCAGCGTTCCTGCGGGAAGCGCGGGCGCAGATGCACCGGGGTCTGCTGCTCGCCGTGAATGCAGCCGCTCACTTCCGCAAACACCAGCACCTTCGCCCCCAGCTCGCGCAGCAGCATCAGGTGCGGCTGCACGGCGGCGATCTCCTCCTCCACGCTGCGCTCCAGCAGGCGGCCGGAGTACCAGCCTGAGACCAGCTGCAGGTCGTGACGCTGCAGGATGGGGCCAAGCAGGCGCGCTTCGCGCGGGAATTTATTGCCCAGCTCGAAGCCGGCAAAACCGGCCTCTTTCCCTTCGCTCAGACAGGTTTCCAGCGAGGTTTCCGCGCCGAGAGAAGGCAGATCGTCGTTCGTCCACGTCAGCGGGTTAATGCCTAATTGCACACTCATTGTCGTCTCCATTATGCGTGTCCGCGCTCGCGCCACCAGGCGATAAGCTGCAGGTAGTTGTCCCGGATGCGCGCCACCAGCTGCGCATCGTCAATATCGTGCTTCAGCCACGCGCGGGAGGCATCGCCAAACAGCGTGCGCCCCACGGCGAAGCCTTTCACTACCGTCTGCCCCGCTGCGGCTTTGAAGTCGGCGCGCAGCTGTTCCGCCGGAGCGTCCAGGCCGAGGATCACCACCCCGCGGCAGTGCGGGTCCCGGCGTTCGATAATCTCGCTCAGCGCCGTCCAGCCGTCGGCGGAGAGCGGCGGCAGCTTCCACCAGTCCGGGTAAATGCCGAGGTTGTAGAAGCGGGAGATGGCGCGCAGGTAGAGCTCGTCGCTGCGCGGCATGGTCGCAGGCAGGATCACCTCAAGCAGCAGCTCGTGCCCGGAACGGCAGCAGGCGTGGTACACCTCGGCGATTTTCTGCTCCTGCTCCAGGCGCAGGCCGTGGGCATCTTCCGGGTGGAAAAAGACCAGGCACTTCACCACGTGCTCCTGCGGCCAGCTGATAAGCTGGGTGCCGATGTTGCCGTGCTCCATCTCCAGCGGCCGGGAACCCGGCAGCTCGATGGGACGACCAATCCACCACCCTTCCCCGGTGATCGCGTTCAGCGCGTCCTGACCAAAGGTGCCGTCGCACAGAAGACCGGCTTTGCCTTCCAGCCCGGCGCGGCTCGCCGCCTCGCGGCTGGCCTGCAGGATCAGCTGCTTCAGCGCCGGAATGCGCTTAAGCGACGCGCCGCACTGCATCGCCATATCCTCAAGCTGGCTGCGGTGGTCGAAGGCCATCACGCACAGCTCCGGCCATTCGCGGCGGCGGGTGGTCACCCGGTGGAGATGGTTAAGACGCGGGTCGAGATCCGGGCGAGGCACGTTCGCGGCGCGGGAAAGATAGTCATCCAGCTCGATTTTGCTCGGCATCGCCGGGGCGCAGCCGTGGCGCGAAACCACCAGCGCGCCGCAGGCGTTAGCGTAGCGGCACGCCTGCTCCCAGCCCTCGTCGTTCAGGTAGCCGCGCAGCAGGCCGGACATAAACGCGTCCCCCGCCCCGAGGACGTTCAGCACCTCCACGCGCACGCCGGTCACCGTCAGGCCGTCGTCCAGCCGGGGCGGAATGGCGTCGGTATAGACCGAGCAGCCGAGCGCGCCGCGCTTGCAGACCAGCGCTGCGTCACTGACGGCACGCACCTGTCCCAGCGCCTGCAGGGTATCCGTGCTGCCGCCCGCAATGTGAAACTCCTCTTCGGTGCCGACAATGACGTCGAAGAGGTGCAGCACCTCCTGCAGCTCGCGGGTGACCTTCTCGGCGGCGATAAAACGCGTTTCGCCGTCGCCTAAGGAGGTTAGCCCCCACAGCACCGGACGATAGTCGATGTCCAGCACCGTGCGCACGCCGTGACGGCGGGCATAGCCCAGCGCCGTCAGCACCGCCTCGCGGGTCTGCGGATGAGAAAGGTGAGTCCCGGTGATGGCAAGACAACGTGCGGAGGCAATGTAGCTTTCGTCCACATCGCTGGCGGTAATCGCCATATCCGCGCAGTTATCGCGATAAAAAATCAGTGGAAAGGTGTCCCGGTCTTTAATGCCGAGGAGCACCAGCGCCGTAAGGCGTTGTTTATCGGTAATCAGATGGCTGGTATCGCAGCCCACCTGGTTGAGCTCTTCCCGCAGGAAGCGGCCCATATGTTCATCGCCGACGCGCGCCAGCATCGACGAACGTAAACCCTGACGCGCGGTGCCGTACGCCACGTTGCCCGACGACCCGCCGAGGTATTTGGCGAAGCTGGACGCGTCCTCCAGACGGGCACCAATCTGCTGACTGTAGAGGTCTACCGCCACGCGGCCCATGCATATCACATCAAACTGCTTTTCCACGTTGATACCTCATCAGACAATGTCGTTCACGTTCAGCCAGCGGCCTTCCCGGTGCGAGAGCGCAATCGCGTCCAGCACGCGCGACACCTTCCAGCCCTCTTCGAAGTCCGGCCACATCGGCGCGTCGGCGGCTATCCCGTCCACCAGGTCGCGCACCTCCACCGTTTTTTGATCGTTAAAGCCAATCCCGTGTCCCGCGCCCATGCAGAACGCGGCGTAGTCCGGGTGAGCGGGGCCGACGAGCAGCGTGCGGAACCCCTGGCGGTTCACCGGATCGTCATGCAGATAGAGCTTCAGCTCGGCCATGCGCTCCTGGGTGAAGCTGATGGCGCCTTTCGTTCCGGTGATGACGTAAGACAGCCCCATCTTACGGCCGCAGGCAACGCGGGAGGTTTCAATCACGCCCTGCGCCCCGCCCGCAAAACGCACCATCGCGTGGGCCTGATCCTCGTTTTCGACGGCAATCATCTCCGACGATCCGGCCTTCGCCGGGCGCGCCGGGACCACGATCTTCAGGTCGCCGCAGACCTGCTCGATCTCCCCGACCAGGTACTGCGCCATGTTGACGATATGCGCCGCGAGGTCGCCCAGCGCCCCCAGCCCGGCGGTCTCTTTAAAGCAGTGCCAGTGAATGGGCGAGAGCGGGTCGGCCATATAGTCTTCGTTGTGGGTGCCGTAGAAGTGGATCACCTCGCCAATCTCGCCGCGCGCGATAATCTCCTTCGCCAGCTGCGCCGTCGGGTTCTTCATGTAGTTGAACCCCACCAGCGTTTTCACCCCGGCCCGCTTCGCGGCGTCGACCATCTCGCGCGCGTCGTGGGCGTTAAGCGCCAGCGGCTTCTCCGAGTAGACGTGCTTGCCGTGGCGGATCGCCTCCAGCGCCATCTCCTTATGCAGGTGGTTGGGTGAACAAATATCCACCACGTCAATGGCCGGGTCGGCCACCAGCGCCCGCCAGTCCCCGGTGGAGCGGTTGAAGCCAAACGCCTGCGCGCGCGCTGCCGCCAGCTCCGGCGTGACTTCCGCCACCATCTCGCGCACCAGCCTGCCGCGCAGGTTGAATACCGTCGGGGCCTGGGCATAGGCGATAGCGTGCGCCTTGCCGATATACCCGGTGCCAATTAATCCAATACGAACCTCTTTCATCGTGATCCTCACAGTGCGCCGCGACGGCTTTTGGCATAGGTATCGAATGCCACCGCCAGAACGATAATTAATCCGGTGATAATCTGCTGGTAGTAGGCCGAGACGTTCATCAGCACCAGGCCGTTAATCAGAATGCCCATAATGATGGAGCCGATAATGGTGCCGCCGATGCGCCCGTAGCCGCCCATCAGCGAGGTGCCGCCGATCACCACCGAGGCGATGACGCGCAGCTCAAAGGAGATCCCGGCCACCGCCTCGGCGCTTCCCAGACGTGCGCTCAGGATGAAGCCCGCCAGCCCCGCCAGACAGCCAATCAGCACGTAGACGCTGACCAGCACGCGTTTGACGTTCACCCCCGCCAGTCGCGCCGCCTCCGGGTTGCCGCCGATGGCGTAGACAAAGCGGCCCCAGCGGGTTTTATGCAGCGCCAGATAGCCGCCGACGGCGACGATGGCGAAGATCCAGATAGGAATAGAGATGCCGAGCAGCTCCCCGCGTCCCCACCAGCGGTAGCCAGGGTCGAAACCGGCGATCGGCGCACCGTCGTTAATCACCAGCGTCAGGCCGCGCCAGATGGTCATCCCGCCGAGGGTGACGATGAACGGCGGCAGGCGCAGGCGGGTGACGCCCAGGCCGTGCAGGAAGCCAATCGCCGTGCCCATCGCCAGACAAATCCCCAGCCCAATCAGCCAGCTCATGCCGCCCCAGGCGTTCGGGTCGACGGTGGTGAAGTTGTCGCCCTTAATGACGTACGCCGCGGTCATGGCGCACACCGCGAGAATGGAGCCCACGGAGAGGTCGATCCCGGCGGTCAGAATGACGAAGGTCATCCCCACGGCCATGATCCCGTAGATGGACACTTCGGTCAGGATGTTGAAAATATTGCGTTCAGAGAAAAAGTTGCTGTTCTGCGACTGGAAGAAGATCAGCAGCAGGATCATGAAAATCAGCACCCCGAAGCGCTCGAAGAAGGCGATGGGATCGATGCGTCCGGCGCGTTTGACCGGGGCCTGCGTTTTAGAAATCATCTGCGTCATGAGAAACTCCGTTATGCCGCGTTCAGGGCGTTGTGGTTGATGGCCATCATCGTCATCAGCCGTTCTTCGTTGGCATCGTCGCCGTGGATCTCGCCGGTCACCCGGCCTTCGCTGAGGGTGATGATCCGGTCGGACACCGCCATCACTTCAGGCAGATCGGAGGAGATTACGATCACCGCCACGCCCTTTTTCGCCATGTCAAACAGCACCTGGTGCACTTCCGATTTGGTCCCCACGTCGATGCCGCGCGTCGGCTCATCGACGATCAGCACCCGCGGGTTGAGCGCCATGCAGCGCGCGAGGATCACTTTTTGCTGGTTGCCGCCGGAGAGCTTGCGCACCTCCTGCGCGCTGTTGACCATTTTGATCTGCAGCGCCTTGCGGTAGGACTCAATCAGATCGTCCTCTTTGCGGGTGTTCACGAACCAGCGCCACTGCAGCAGCGAGGAGAGGCTGGAGAGCGACAGGTTGTCGCGAATCGACAGCCCCAGCACCGCCCCCTCTTTTTTGCGGTCTTCCGGCACCAGCGCCACGCCCTGGTCGAGGGCATACAGCGGGTCGCGCGGCTGGTACGGCACGCCGTCCAGCTCAAAGCTCCCGGAGGTAAAGGCGTCTGCGCCAAACAGACAGCGGGCCACTTCGGTACGTCCCGCGCCCACCAGCCCGGCAATGCCCAGAACTTCCCCGGCATGGACGTGGAAGCTGATGTCGTGCAGGGCGATGCCGTGCGGATCCAGCGGCGGCTTTTCGCGGCTCAGCCCCTTCACCGCCAGGCGGACGGGTTTGTCTTCATGATGCGTTTCGCTGGCCGGACGGCGGTTAAAGGCCACGTCGCGCCCGACCATCAGGCGGATCAGCTGTTCGACGTTGGTCTCCGCCACCGCGCCGGTGCCGGTAAAGCGGCCGTCCTGGAAAACGGTGAAGCGATCGCATAGCTGGAAAACTTCGTGCAGACGGTGGGTAACGTAAATAATGCTCACGCCGCGGTTTTTAAGCTCCCGCACCACGCGGTGCAGGCTTTCCACCTCGCTGTCGCTCAGCGCGGCGGAAGGTTCGTCCATAATGATTAACCGGGCGTTGAGGGTCAGCGCCCGGGCGATCTCCACCATCTGCTGCTGGGCGACGCTCAGGCGGGCGACAGGCGTGGTCGGCGCAACGTTCAGCTGGAGGTAATCGAGAATGACCTGCGCCTCCTGGTTGACCGCCCTTTCGTCGACGATCAGGTTACGCCTGCGCGGCTCGCGACCGAGAAACATGTTTTCCGCGACGGTCATGTTGGGCAGCAGGTTGAATTCCTGATAGATGGTGATAATGCCCTTGTTCTGGCGCGCCACCGGGGAGTCGTCCACCGGCAGCGTTTCGCCGTTGAACCAGATATCCCCGCGCGTTTGCGGCTGCGCGCCCGCGAGCGCCTTCAGCAGCGTGGATTTTCCCGCCCCGTTTTCCCCCAGCAGGGCGTGAATTTCGCCGCTGCCAACGGTCAGCTGAGCGCTGCTCAGCGCCCAGACGCCGGAAAAGCTTTTTGCCAGGTCGGTCACTTTCAGTAAGGGTTGCGACATCAGTCTGCTCCTCCTCATGATGAGCCGCCAGAGGCGGCTCGGGACATATTAGTTACCGGCCTCACCGATACGCTCAGCCTGCTGCAGGTTCTCTTTGGTGATCAGCGTCGGCGGGTAGTCGGCCCCGGTGATGGCTTTCTTCTCGCGCACGTTGGCCACCAGCTGGCTCATCGCCGTCTGCACCGCAAAGCCCGGGCGCTGATCCGCCGTTACCGCCAGCCAGCCGTCGCGCACGCGGGCCAGCGCTTCCGGCACCGCATCAAACCCGGTCACGAGGATTTCGCCCGGCTTCACGCCCTGGCTCTGCAGCGCTTCAATCGCGCCCAGCGCCATATCGTCGTTGGCAGAGAGGATCACCTGCGGGCGCTTCGGCAGCGAAGGCAGAACGCTCTCAACGATGCGCATTCCTTCAGAACGCATCCAGTTGCCGGTCTGATCGGCGACGATCTTGTACTTATCCCCGCCCGCCTTCAGGCTGTCGCGGATCCCTTTGGTGCGTTCAATGTTGGAAGAGGAGCCCGGCTGACCGGTGAGGAGAATGATGTCCGCGCCGTCGGGGAATTTGGTTTTAACGAAGTCGCCAACCGCCTGGCCGCCCTTGTAGTTGTTGGCGCCAAAGTGCGGCACTTTCTTCTGGCTGTCGACGGAGCGGTCAAGAGTGACGATCGGCAGCTTTGCATCCTGAATTTCATCCACAGCGCTGGAGACCGCGTTGACGTCGTTCGGGGAGACGATAAAGCCCTGCGCCCCGCGGGTGATGGCGTTTTCCAGGTCAGCCACCTGCTTCGGCGAGCTGCCCTGCCCGTCCAGCACCTGAAGCTTCACGCCCATCTCTTTTGCGGCTTTCACCGCCGTGCGCTGCATGTGAACTTCAAACGGCATGGCCAGGTTTGGCGTACTGAAAACGATTTGCTCGTTTTCGGCGAGGGCGGCCCCGGACGTCATGGCGATGAGGGCGGCTACGATCAGTTTTTTCATTATTATGTCTCTCTGTGTAGGGTTGTTGTGTTTAGAGGACGATCTCGCGCTGGCTGCGCAATGACTCCAGCGCTTTATCCGCAAGGTACAGCGCACGTTCACCATCATCGCCGCTGCAGTCAGGCACCGCTTCGCCGCGCAGGACCGCAACAAAGTGTTCCCATTCCGCGGCGTAAGCGGATTTGTAGCGCTGCAGGAAGAAGTGTTCCGGCAGCGCGCTGGTGCAGCCCTGTTTGCCGTAGTGCTGCACCTGGTTTTCCAGAATGTTGCCCGCGCACAGCAGCCCTTCGGAGCCGTGCAGCTCCAGGCGCTGGTCGTAGCCGTAAGATGAACGGCGGCTGTTGACGATGGTCGCCATCGCGCCGGAGGCATATTTCAGAACGATAAACGCGGTATCGATATCTCCTGCCTCGCCAATCGCCGGATCCACCAGGTTGCTGCCCTGGGCATACACCGACACCGGCTCTTCGCCCATGATGAAGCGCGCTATGTCAAAGTCGTGAATGGTCATATCGCGGAACATGCCGCCGGAGACGCGCACGTACTCAGCAGGCGGCGGAGAAGGATCGCGGGAGATGATGAGCAGCGATTCCGGTTTGCCGATGCGCCCGGCCTGCGCGTCGGTTTTCACGCGGCGAAACTGTGGGTCAAAGCGGCGGTTAAAGCCAATGAACAGCGGCACGTCGTACTCTTTGACCACCTTCAGGCAGTCGCGCACGCGGGCGAGGTCAAGGTGTACCGGCTTTTCGCAGAAGATGGCCTTGCCGTGGCGGGCGGCCATTTCAATCAGATCCGCGTGGGTATCGGTGGCGGAGGCGATCAGCACGGCGTGAACGTTAGGGTCGGTCATCGCCTCGTTCAGGCTCTGCTGGCGGGCCTGATACTGCGCGGCGAGACGGGTGGCAAATTCCTGATTCGGGTCAACCACGGACCAGAGCGTGGTCGCGCCGTGGCTGGCGATGTTAGCTGCATGTACCTGGCCGATTCGGCCAGCGCCCAGTAAAGCAATGTTAAACATAACGGCTCCCGGTGTTGGTGAATGCTGTGAACTAACGACTCTATAAATAAAACATTTATTTCATTTTTATAAATAGTGAAAATTATGTTTTTGAGTGCGGGTTAACACTTTTGAGATGAATGAGATAAATTTTGTTATCAATCTCACAACATGAGTGGACGTGCGGCAACTCCCCTCACCCCGGCCCTCTCCCTCAGGGAGAGGGAGTAAAAAACCGCACCGATCCGTCCCCTCTCCCTGTGGGAGAGGGTTAGGGTGAGGGGAAAACAAAAATGAAATGAAAATTTCGTTACGGCAGGAAAACTTAATACTGACGGGCTTTTTTCACCTGCGCCTGCGTTTGCTCAGCGGCCTCACGCACGGCAGAAGATTCAGCCACCTGCGCGTCACCGGTTCGCCACCACGAGGCGTAATCGTGGGTCATGGTCTTCGGCAGCACCTTGATGTCCAGCAGCGTCGGGCCGGGATGCGCCCGCGACGCCTCCAGCGCCGCCAGCAGGCTTTGCTCATCGTTCACCCGCCACGCGCGGCAGCCGTAGCTTCCCGCGTTTTGCGCAAAGTCGACCTTCACCAGCGGCCCGTCAAGCCGCCCGGTTTCCGGGTTGCGCCGACGGTTTTCCGTGCCAAAGCTGCCCATGCCGTGCCCCATCTGCAGGTTGTTAATGCAGCCGAAGCTGGCGTTATCAAACAGCAGAACGGTGACCTTAATGCCCTCCTGAACGGCGGTTTGCAGCTCGGAGTGCAGCATCATGTAGGAGCCATCCCCCACCATGGCGTACACCGGCTGCTCGGGTCTGGCGAGCTTCGCGCCGATGGCCGCCGCAATCTCGTAGCCCATGCAGGAGTAGCCGTACTCCAGGTGATAGCTGTCCGGCGTTTTGACCTGCCAGAGGCGCTGTAAATCCCCCGGCAGCGAACCGGCCGCGCCCACCACAACGGCGTTATCTTCAACATGCTGGTTGATCAGCCCCAGCACCCGCGTCTGGGTCAGGCGGGTGTTGAGCGTCTCGCCGTATTCCGCCAGCTGCGCATCCAGGTGCCCCGCCACTTCGGGCGCGTCGTCAGGACGCCACTGGCGATCCCACAGGCGGCGGCACTCGTCGCGCCAGGCGGACTTCGCCTCGGCTATCGCCTCTCCCCAGCCGCTGCGGTAATCCCCGAGCGCGTGGGTCAATGCCTGGAGCCCGGTTTGGGCATCGGCAATCAGCGCGGTCGCGTCCAGCTTCAGGGCGTCAAACTCGGCCACGTTCAGCAGCAGGAATTCGACGTCCGGGTGGGAAAAGAGCGCCTTGGAGCCGGTGGTAAAATCGGTCAGGCGCGTGCCGACGCCGATCACTAAATCCGCCTGCGGTGCGAGCTGGTTGGCGGACATTCCCCCCGTCACTCCTACGCCGCCCAGGTTAAGTGGGTGGTCACTTACCAGCGCCCCCTTTCCGGCCTGGGTTTCGGCAAACGGCAGCCGCAGCGTCTCGACAAATTCGCGAAACGCCTCATGCGCGCCGGAATAGCGCACGCCGCCGCCGCACACCACCAGCGGACGACGCTTGCGGGCGATCAGCGCCCGCGCCTGCGCCAGACGCTGCGGATCGGGCGGACGGCGCTCAATGTGGTGCACGCGACGCGCGAAGAAGCTCAGCGGGTAGTCCCAGGCCTCTCCCTGCACGTCCTGCGGCAGGCAAATGGTCACCGCGCCGGTATTGGCGGGGTCAGTAAGCGTTCGCATCGCGCTTAGCATGGCGCTCATCAGCTGCTCGGGACGGTTGATGCGGTCCCAGTAGCGGGAGACCGGACGGAAGCAGTCGTTGGTGCTGATGCTGAGATCGTGATACTGCTCGATCTGCTGCAGCACCGGGTCCGGCTGGCGGCTGGCGTAGATATCGCCCGGCAGCAGCAGCAGCGGGATGCGGTTCGCCGTAGCGGTGGCCGCCGCTGTGACCATATTGGCGGCGCCCGGCCCGACGGAGGAGGTGACGGCAAAAATGCGCTGACGGCGGTGCTGTTTGGCGAATCCCGTCGCCATATGGGCGATACCCTGCTCGTTGCAGCCCTGCATTACCTGCAGATGGCCCGGGTCCTGCTCCAGCGCCTGGCCGATACCGAGCACGTTGCCGTGCCCAAAGATGGTCGCCACGCCCTCCACGAAGGGCGTTTCGTTGCCGTCCACGCTGACGTACTGTTGATTAAGGAACCGGACCAGCGCCTGGGCCATGGTCATACGTTCGGTTTGCATAAAACCTCCTGTCAGCCCAGCGTCGGCATTGAGAACGCAGCGCCTGTCTCCTGCTGCATTTCCGGCCAGCGCGCGGTGATAGTTTTCATTCGGGTGTAGAAGCGCACGCCGTCGCTGCCGTGAACGTTGAGCGCGCCAAAGATGGAACGCTTCCAGCCGCCGAAGCTGTGGAACGCCATCGGCACCGGGATCGGCACGTTGACCCCCACCATGCCCGCCTGCACCTCTTCGCAGAAGCGGCGCGCGCAACCGCCGTCGCGGGTGAAGATCGCCGAACCATTACCATATTCATGGCGGTTAATCAGATCCACCGCGCTGGCGTAATCTGCTACGCGCACCACAGAAAGCACCGGGCCAAAAATCTCTTCTTTATAGATGGTCATCTCCGGAGTGACGTTATCGAACAGCGTCGGCCCGACGAAGTAGCCCTGCTCGTGGCCCTTCACGCTGAAGCCGCGACCGTCCACGCGCAGTTGTGCTCCCTGCACTTCCCCGCTGTCGATATAGCCCAGCACCTTGCTGCGGTGTGCGGAGGAGATGAGCGGCCCCATTTCGTTTTCCGGCGACTGGTCCAGGCCCGGCCCCACGCGCAGCGCGGCAATCTGTTTCTCCAGCCGGGCGCAGAGGTCATCGGCAGTTTTATCCCCCACCGCCAGCACCACCGAGAGCGCCATGCAGCGTTCGCCCGCCGCGCCGTAGGCCGCGCCCATGATGGCGTTGGTCGCCATCTCCATGTCGGCATCCGGCATGAGAATGCAGTGGTTTTTCGCGCCGCCCAGCGCCTGGCAGCGCTTTCCGTGGGCGGACGCGGTCTGGTAAATGTATTCCGCAATTGGCGTGGAGCCGACAAAGCTCACCGCCTGCACGCGCGGGTCGGTCAGGAGCACGTCAACGGACTCCTTATCGCCCTGCACCACGTTGAACACGCCGTCCGGCAGGCCGGCCTCTTTCAGTAGCTGCGCCAGCGCCAGCGCCAGGGAAGGATCTTTTTCCGACGGCTTCAGCACGAAGGTGTTGCCGGTCGCCAGCGCGATCGGGAACATCCACATCGGCACCATCGCCGGGAAGTTAAACGGGGTGATCCCGGCGCAGACGCCGAGCGGCTGCATCAGCGAGTGGCTGTCGACGCCGGTACCGACGTTCGCCGAGTGTTCACCCTTTTGCAGATGTGGGATGCCGCAGGCAAATTCTACTACTTCCAGGCCGCGGGTCAGTTCGCCCACCGCATCGGAGAAGACCTTGCCGTGCTCTTCGCTGATGATGCGGGCCAGTCGCTCCATGTTCTCTTCCAGCAGCGCCTTGAAGCGGAACATCACGCGCGCGCGCTTAAGCGGAGCATGGCGCGCCCACGCCGGAAACGCCTGCTGCGCGGCGGCAATCGCCTGCTCCGTTTCCTGCGCCGTACTCATCACCACCTGGCGGATCTGCTCGCCGGTGGCTGGGTTGAAGATCGCCTGAACGCGCTGGCCTGAACCGGTGACACATTCGCCGTGAATAAAATTCGCTACCGTCTCCATCCTTAACCTCTCGCTGTTGATACGTGACTGTTAACTGAACACTGTGTACTGAACACTATATATGAAACAAATATTCCATTTTAAGTTGAAATAAAATAAATGATGATTATTGTGATCAAGGATGGATTTTTATGTTAACAGCCAACAACACTGACGCAGCGTGCGCTATTAAGGGATTTCGGGCGAGGAAATGACTGAAGTTTCTGTTTCATTTTTGCTGCCAGATGGATGGCCGACATTTAAAAGACGCGGTTTTGCGTTTAGAATCATAAGACTGTATTTGGGGGATAAGATGACGACAGCAACCAGCCTGAACGAACTGCAGCAGCAAATCCGCGATCGCTACGATAGCCTGAGCAAGAGGCTGCAGCAGGTCTCCCGCTACGTGCTGGATAACACCAACAGCGTGGCCTTTGACACGGTTGCCGTCATTGCCGAGCGCGCCGACGTGCCGCCCTCGACGCTGATCCGCTTTGCCAACGCCTTTGACTTCACCGGCTTCAACGAAATGAAACAGCTGTTTCGCATGAACCTGGTGGAGGAGACCGCCAGCTACAGCGACCGCGCCCGGCTGTTCCGCGAGATGGAGAGCGAGGCCGTGCCGGAAACGCCGCTCGATATTCTGCAGGAGTTCGCCCGCTCGAACGCGCAGGCGCTGCAGCAGCTGGCCGCCCGCGCCGAGCCGGAAATGCTGGAGCGCGCGGTGCAGCTATTGGCCGACGCCGACACCATCTACATCGCCGGACTGCGCCGCTCCTTCAGCGTCGCGGCCTACCTCACCTACGCCCTGAGCCATCTGGAGTGCCGCCCTATCCTGCTCGACGGCATGGGCGGGATGCTGCGCGAGCAGATCAGCCGCATTAAGGCGCGCGATATTGTAGTGTCGATCAGCTTCTCGCCGTACGCGGAAGAGACGGTGATGGTCAGCGAAACCGCCGCCAGCGTCGGCGCGCGGCAGATTGTGATTACGGACAGCCAGATCAGCCCGCTGGCTACGTTCAGCGAACTCTGCTTTGTGGTGAAAGAGGCGCAGGTGGATGCGTTTCGGTCACAGTCGGCAACGCTGTGCCTGGTGCAGTCGCTGGTGGTGGCGCTGGCGTATCGGTTGGGACAGGGGAAGTAAGGCAATAAAAAACCCCCTGCACAGGCAGAGGGTTTTGGTGTTAATTCAGCGGGGAATTACTCCCACACAATTACCAATAACAATAAAAAAACATTATAAAACAACACTATGGTAATCACACGCTACTCAACACCATGAAAAATACCCTTGTAGAAATGCATGGCAGCAAGGATAGCATTGTAACGGAGTGTAATCGGGTTTATGGTCAACGCATAGTGTCACGCATCCGCCAACCACGGGAACTCGCATTCAAGGCCTAATGTCCGGGCCAGTCTGATTGCGGTTTTTAAGATTGTTCCACCAGAAGGAAGATATGCGGCGATTCCAGTCGTTTGCGAATGTCGGCTTACTGGAAGTCATTCTATGCAACAGTCACCGGACGTTCGTACACTTCACGTTTGCCGCAATAGAGGTGCATTAAAGCTAACCTTACCTGATACAGCCCTGTGCTAATTGCGTGGCAACAAGCTTGGCCCATTTACATTTATCAAATGACGTCGTACGGCACACATAACATAATATGTCAGCCACTGTTCGATGACTCAACAATTCTGAAAAAGGGAGGCGCATGAATCGCCATTTCAAAAGGGACTTTGACGACCGTGTCAAATTGCCACAAAGTGTATTTGGGCGGGTAGACCATGTCGTTACGTCAGGGCCTCCGGCCAACATTGTGCTAATTGCAGTTGATGCAATTGACGTCAAGTGGCTGAACGACCAGGCAAAACAAGACCCGCGATTTGACATCAATAGTCCTATAAAAGCAGCTGGGGCTTGGAAGAGCCAAGGCTTCCCAACACCCGGAACTCCGAGCATCTTTGAAAGCGCCCCACTATTTCGCATTGAAGTAGAATTAGATGCCAGAACAAATCCATTTGAACTGCCATTCTTGCCTGACTATGACGGACTAAATACGAACAAGGGTACGCAGGCTTTAGAGGGCGCATGGTTTAAGTTCGAGGTGTCTGCAACCCACCGTAAAGGGTTCACGCCTGCGCTAATCTATCCAGGCTTGTTCGCCACGCCAATTTCTGCGTTTGTTCAGGGAACAATGCCGACACCTGTTCGCGCCAATGCTCTGGCAGGAATATTTTCGTTGCAGCATTTCCCAAAAATATCAGAAGATTGTCTTCAAGCTACTCTCAACGAAACTCGCGCAGACAAGCTCGCTGTCTACGGTGTTGGACAGGGAAACGCAAACGCTTTACTCAATGCGAATTCACCCATCACTTGTCATCCGCTGCCGTCGCTATACTTTGACCTTGGTGCTGGGGTATATCGTAACAAGCACACAACGCCGACTCCCCTGCTTTTCTGCTTTACACTCTGCCCGCCAATTATACTGTCACACTGGGATGCAGATCATTGGGCTGGAGCGTACGCGACTGGAGTCAGTACTCCGCCAACCTACCCCGCACTTCTGCGCACATGGATTGCGCCACTACAAACCGTCGGACCACTGCACATTGCCTTTGCAAATGACATCATTGCCCAAGGTGGCAAACTATACATCTACAACCCGCCCCCGGGAAAGATTAATAAGGTCGCACTCTCTAAGAGGACTGAACTCCGATTGGCGCTCGGAACCGGGAACGGCAGAAACGACACTGGAATTGTTGCGGTAGTGGAGAACAGAAATCTAAGTCCTAGTAGAACCTGGCTTCTAACTGGCGACTGCAACTATACGCACATCGAGCCCTCATTAGCACCTAAAAACCCTATAGCTGTGGTAGTCCCTCATCATGGAGCAAACCTAAATGGAGGAACCGCTGCACCAAAACCATTCCGCGGTGTAAACGAGTACTGCCGCCTGCTCTATTCGTTCGGCCCCGACAATGCACACGGGGCAACAGGTGTCCGCCACCCGACGCTCAACACGGCGACACTAAATATAGGGGCTGGGTGGGATCATGGAGCATGGCACTTACCCGCTCCGGCTGATAAGGACCCTAACTCCGTCGATGACGTCAGAGCGACCGCACGACATACTGTTGCTGGAGCCGCCGGCGCAAATCTTGGTAGTATCCTGGTGGGCTGGAACGGCCTTCCCGCATTATTCAAGCCCCCATGCGGTGGTGGTATAAGCATCCAGTGCACCACAACACCAGTACTGAGCTAGAGGCAGCCCGAATTTGTGTGTCTATCGACGTACACGGTCTGGAATCTTGCTTGCTTCTCTGAGTGTAAATTGCATATACGGAGTAGTGGGTGCAGGTCAGGAGTTCACTTGCCGTGCACTGGATCAATGTGCCTTTGAGTGTGGTGTTGAGTTGCGCTTAATCCAGCCGGGCAAGCCAACGCAGAACGAATTTGTTGAGAGCTTTAACGGACGATTTCGCGATGAATGTCTGAATTAGCGCTGGTTCAGCGATATGGGAAATCATTAATGACTGGTAGCGGGATTATAACGAGTGCCGTCCACATTCAATACTGAATTATCAGACGCCATCAGAGTTTGCAGCACGGTGGCGAAATGGAAAATGTTAAGGTAAACAAACTGCCCCTACTAACTGACGATTGTGTCTAATACTAGGGGCAGATCAATCAGTCCCACAACGATCCCTGGCGGATTTTTACCACTCTAGTCTTTTGAACAATTCCCTTGATGTATAAATGTTCAGCAAAGTATAATTACTGGACGTGGAAAAATAATTGATATGCTATGGATACAATGAATATTGGATTAACTGAAATATTATCATTTGCTGCATTAATTGTATCGGTATTCAGTATGCTGTATGCAAAAAAGCAAAGTGATTTTGCAAAGAGAAATCATTTTAATGATTATCGCTCTCATTTATCTCAATCTCATCTGGCATATAGAAAAGCACTAATTAAAACACAAAACAAACATAAAAATGATCTTCTTGAATTAAGTAGACTTGCTGGGGAAACATTAGTAAAAATAGTTAACCATTTCGACCGATATGACACCAATCAACATGCAGAGAGATATCTAAGACATTTACTGCATGAAAGTTCAGAAATGGTTTTCCGTACATTCCAGGGGCAACTTGCCTGGCAAACTGCAGAAAACATATCACATAGATTTCACCAAATATCTTTTATTGAGGATAATCTCAATCCAGTTAAAAATATATTTGGAGATTGCTCTTTCAGGGAGGAAATCAATTTAAAGTATCATTTAGAACCAAATGCATATCTAGAGGCGGATTTAGTGAATGATACTTATTTTTGCAATCTGGTTCTAGAGATGAAAGCAAGACTTGATGAATCTAAACTAAAAGAGTTGATGAGCAACGTTCAAAAAGAAATTATTAACTTCAATACGTTGCACAACAATCTAAAAGCCAATCTTTCCATAAGTGCTAATTACCTTGACGATTTAATCCATCAGGGAAATAAAGAGCACTTCAAACTGAGAGAATCCCCACAACTTTACTCTGAAATGAAAAGAACAAAAACACAATTGAGAACATTAGGTTATATAAACATGCCTGAGGGCTTAGATAAGTCTTTAAGTGGGAAGGTTTATTTCTCAATATCCAAAAGTATCCATTTATGTGCTCTCCTTCATGCAATACAATATTTATATTCATGGGGCTGGGACTATGAATAATAAAGTATTCTTAATTTAATACGGGAATTTAAATCTTTCATATTATTAAAAAGAACACCAATAGATAAAATTTATTGGTGTTCTTTTATCAAGACAGGCAATTAAAAAGTCACCCACTCACTCCCACTCAATCGTAGCCGGTGGCTTACCGCTGATGTCATATACAACTCGCGATATCCCATTGACTTCATTGATTATTCTGTTAGACACGCGGCCTAAGAAGTCATACGGCAGGTGCGCCCAGTGCGCGGTCATGAAGTCGATGGTTTCCACCGCACGCAGGGAAACAACCCAGTCGTACTTACGGCCATCGCCCATCACACCGACGGAGCGAACCGGCAGGAACACGGTGAACGCCTGGCTTACCTTGTTGTACAGGTCAGCTTTGTGCAGCTCTTCGATGAAGATCGCGTCCGCGCGACGCAGCAGGTCGCAGTACTCTTTCTTCACTTCGCCCAGCACGCGCACGCCCAGACCCGGACCCGGGAACGGGTGACGGTAGAGCATGTCGTACGGCAGACCCAGTTCCAGACCGATCTTACGCACTTCGTCTTTGAACAGCTCGCGCAGCGGTTCAACCAGGCCCATCTTCATCTCTTTCGGCAGGCCGCCCACGTTGTGGTGAGATTTGATGACGTGTGCTTTACCGGTTGCGGAGGCAGCAGACTCGATCACGTCAGGGTAGATAGTGCCCTGCGCCAGCCACTTCACGTCTTCCAGCTTCAGCGCCTCTTCGTCGAATACTTCCACGAACACGCGGCCGATGATCTTACGTTTCGCTTCCGGATCGTTCTCGCCTTTCAGCGCGTCCAGGAAGCGCTGCTCGCCTTCCACGTGAATGATGTTCAGACCGAAGTGGTCGCCGAACATGTCCATGACCTGCTGGGCTTCGTTCAGACGCAGCAGACCGTTGTCCACGAAGACGCAGGTCAGGTTTTTGCCGATGGCGCGGTGCAGCAGCATCGCGGTCACGGAGGAGTCCACGCCGCCGGAGAGGCCGAGGATCACTTTGTCATCGCCAACCTGCTGGCGGATACGCTCAACGGCGTCGTCGATGATTTTTGCCGGGGTCCACAGGGCTTCACACTGGCAGATGTCGCGCACGAAGCGCTCCAGCATGCGCATACCCTGACGGGTGTGGGTCACTTCCGGGTGGAACTGCACGCCGTAGAAGCGTTTTTCTTCGTTCGCCATGATGGCGAACGGGCAGCTTTCGGTGCTGGCAACGGTCACGAAGTCAGACGGGATGGCGGTCACTTTGTCGCCGTGGCTCATCCACACGTCCAGCAGCGGTTTGCCGTCTGCGGTCAGGGAGTCTTCGATACCGCGCACCAGCGCGCTGTCGGTGACGACTTCTACCTGTGCGTAGCCAAACTCGCGCTCGTTAGAGCCTTCTACGTGGCCGCCCAGCTGCATTGCCATGGTCTGCATACCGTAGCAAACGCCGAATACCGGCACGCCAGCTTCGAACACGTACTGCGGCGCGCGCGGGCTGTTCTCTTCGGTGGTACTTTCCGGGCCGCCGGACAGGATGATGCCGCTTGGATTGAATTCGCGAATCTGTGCTTCCGTGACATCCCACGCCCACAGCTCACAGTAAACGCCCAGTTCACGTACGCGACGCGCCACCAGCTGAGTGTACTGAGAACCGAAGTCCAGGATGAGAATGCGATGTTTATGAATGTTTTCCGTCATTGACGCTAATTCCGAGGCAAGTGAAACAAAAACAGAGCGCCCGGCAGAAGCCGGGCGCGGAAACTTATCAGGAGCCCAGACGGTAGTTCGGGGACTCTTTGGTGATCGTCACGTCGTGAACATGGCTCTCCTGGATACCCGCACCGCTGATGCGTACGAATTCCGCTTTAGTACGCAGCAGGTCAATGGTACCACAGCCGGTCAGACCCATACAGGAGCGCAGGCCGCCCATCTGCTGGTGAATGATCTCTTTCAGACGGCCTTTATACGCTACGCGACCTTCGATACCTTCCGGCACCAGTTTGTCAGCGGCGTTATCGGTCTGGAAGTAACGGTCAGAGGAGCCTTTGGACATCGCGCCCAGGGAGCCCATACCGCGGTAAGATTTGTAAGAACGGCCCTGGTAGAGTTCGATTTCACCCGGGGATTCTTCGGTACCGGCCAGCATGGAGCCTACCATTACGGCAGCTGCGCCCGCGGCGATCGCTTTGGCGATGTCGCCTGAGAAGCGGATACCGCCGTCAGCGATAACCGGAATACCTGTGCCTTCCAGCGCTTCAACCGCGTCAGACACGGCGGTGATCTGCGGAACGCCCACGCCGGTCACGATACGTGTGGTACAGATAGAGCCAGGGCCGATACCCACTTTCACCGCGCTGCAGCCAGCGTCAGCCAGCGCGCGAGCGCCTGCGCCAGTGGCCACGTTACCGCCGATGATCTGCAGATCAGGGTATTTGGCACGGGTGTCGCGAATACGTTGCAGAACGCCTTCGGAGTGGCCGTGAGAGGAGTCAATCAGCAGGACGTCAACGCCCGCAGCAACCAGCGCGTCAACGCGCTCTTCGTTACCGGCGCCAGCGCCAACCGCAGCGCCGACGCGCAGACGGCCATGCTCGTCTTTACAGGCGTTAGGCTTACGTTCTGCTTTCTGGAAATCTTTAACGGTGATCATGCCGCGCAGGTGGAAGCTGCTGTCAACAACCAGCGCTTTTTCAACGCGTTTTTCGTGCATTTTTGCCAGCACCACGTCGCGGGTTTCACCTTCGCGAACGGTAACCAGACGCTCTTTTGGCGTCATGTACACGCTAACAGGCTGGTTCAGGTCAGTCACGAAACGCACGTCACGACCGGTGATGATACCGACCAGTTCGTTCTCTTCGGTCACCACCGGGTAACCGGCGAAGCCGTTACGTTCAGTCAGGGCTTTCACTTCGTGCAGCGTGGTGGTTGGCAGAACGGTCTGTGGGTCAGACACGATGCCGGATTCATGTTTCTTCACGCGGCGAACTTCTTCCGCCTGACGTTCGATAGACATGTTTTTGTGAATAAAGCCAATGCCACCTTCCTGTGCCAGGGCGATAGCCAGGCGCGCTTCAGTCACGGTGTCCATTGCCGCAGAGAGCATAGGAATGTTCAGGCGAATGGTTTTCGTCAACTGCGTGCTGAGATCGGCAGTATTCGGCAGAACAGTGGAGTGAGCGGGAACGAGGAGGACGTCGTCAAACGTCAGTGCTTCTTTAGCGATACGTAGCATGGGCAATATCTCTGACCTGGGTGGTTAAATATTGCCGTGGCATTATACAGAGCGTAACCGATTGCATCTACACTTTTTTATAAAAAAGCTTGCGATTGCCTCTCAGCAGGTTACTATCGACTGAATAACTTGCTGATTTAGAATTTGATCCCGCTCACATGTTATCCTCTCAATCTCCCTCAATTTATACCGTCAGCCGCCTGAATCAGACGGTGCGTTTGCTGCTTGAGCAGGAAATGGGGCAGGTCTGGATCAGCGGTGAGATCTCTAACTTCACGCAGCCGTCCTCCGGTCACTGGTACTTTACCTTAAAAGACGACACCGCCCAGGTGCGCTGCGCGATGTTCCGCAACAGCAACCGTCGCGTGACGTTTCGTCCTCAGCACGGCCAGCAGGTTCTGGTTCGCGCCAATATCACTCTGTATGAGCCGCGCGGCGATTATCAGATCATCGTCGAGAGCATGCAGCCTGCGGGCGAAGGCCTGCTGCAGCAGAAGTATGAACAGCTAAAAGCCCGGCTCTCTGCCGAGGGGCTGTTCGACCAGCAGTATAAAAAACCGCTGCCCTCCCCTGCCCACTGCGTTGGGGTGATCACCTCGAAAACCGGTGCGGCACTGCACGATATTTTGCACGTGCTGAAGCGTCGCGACCCTTCCCTGCCCGTCATCATCTACCCGACCGCCGTTCAGGGTGACGATGCGCCGGGCCAGATAGTTCGCGCCATTGAGCTGGCGAACGCCCGTCAGGAGTGCGACGTATTAATCGTCGGGCGCGGCGGCGGCTCGCTGGAAGACTTGTGGAGCTTTAACGACGAGCGCGTGGCGCGGGCAATCTTTGCAAGCCTTATCCCCGTGGTGAGCGCCGTCGGCCACGAAACGGACGTAACGATAGCCGATTTTGTCGCGGACCTGCGCGCGCCTACGCCGTCCGCGGCGGCGGAAGTGGTCAGCCGCAACCAGCTGGAGCTGCTGCGTCAGATTCAGAACGGCCAGCAGCGTCTTGAGATGGCGATGGACTACTTCCTTGCCAACCGT
This sequence comes from Enterobacter cloacae complex sp. S3, assembly GCF_014930495.1. NCBI lineage: Bacteria > Pseudomonadati > Pseudomonadota > Gammaproteobacteria > Enterobacterales > Enterobacteriaceae > Enterobacter > Enterobacter cloacae complex sp. S3. The sequence continues at coordinate 55,953 of NZ_JADBRD010000020.1, forward strand.
ACCCGCCGCTTTACCCAGCTTCATCATCGTCTTCAGCAGCAGCACCCGCAGCTGCGTCTGGCGCGTCAGCAGACCGTGCTGGAGCGTCTGCGCCAGCGCATGAATTTCGCGCTGGATAGTCAGCTCAAGCGCGCGGTATCGCGCCAGCAGCGCGTGACGCAGCGCCTGAACCAGCAGAACCCGCAGCCGAAAATTTATCGCACGCAAACGCGGATCCAGCAGCTGGAGTATCGTCTGGCGGAGACAATCCGGGCGCGGCTGAGCGCCACCCGCGAGCGTTTTGGCAATGCGGTGACCCATCTTGAAGCGGTCAGCCCCCTCTCCACGCTGGCGCGCGGCTATAGCGTGACGACGGCGACGGACGGCAAAGTGCTGAAGCAGACCAAACAGGTGAATACCGGCGATGTGCTGACGACGCGTCTTTCAGACGGCTGGGTAGAAAGCGAAGTGAAATCAATTAAACCGGTGAAAAAGACGCGTCAGCGTAAAACCGGATAATTCCTCGCCGGTTACTTACTATACTGCTGCTATTCCCTTTTTTAATAAGGAGAGCAGCATGCCCCATCTTCATAGCGTTATTCCACCTTATATTCTTCGTCGTATTATCGAAAGCGGTTCCGAGCCGCAGCAGCGCTGTGCCCGTCAGACCTTAACCCACGTCCAGACGCTGATGGCCCACATGCCGGGCAAACCCGCCGCGCCGCACGTGAATAAAGCCGGACAGCTGGAACGCGATATTTACGACGCGAAGCAAACCCAGGAGCTACCGGGTACGCAGGTGCGTTACGAAGGCCAGCCGTCGAACGGCGATGTGGCGGTGGATGAAGCCTACGATTATTTAGGTATTACCCATGATTTCTTCTGGAAAGAATATCAGCGTGATTCGCTCGATAATAAAGGGCTTATTTTGACCGGTACCGTGCATTACGGCCGGGAATATCAGAACGCCTTCTGGAACGGTCAGCAGATGGTATTTGGCGACGGCGACGGGGAAATATTTAACCGCTTTACCATCGCTATCGACGTGGTGGCGCACGAGCTGAGCCACGGCGTGACCGAGACCGAAGCCGGGCTTATCTATTTTGAGCAGTCGGGCGCGCTGAACGAGTCTCTGTCGGACGTGTTTGGCTCGCTGGTCAAACAGTACCATCTGAAGCAAACCGCAGATAAGGCTGACTGGCTCATTGGTGAAGGGCTGCTGGCTAAAGGGATCAACGGCAAAGGGCTGCGCTCAATGTCTGAACCCGGCACCGCCTATGACGATCCCCTGCTCGGCAAAGACCCGCAGCCTGCGCACATGAAAGATTTCATTAAAACGCGCGAGGATAACGGCGGCGTGCACCTGAACTCCGGCATCCCAAACCGGGCATTTTATCTGGCCGCGACGGCGATCGGCGGCTACGCCTGGGAAAAAGCGGGTTATGCCTGGTACGACACGGTTTGCGATCGCAAACTGGCGCAGGATGCGGATTTTGAGGCCTTCGCAAAGCTGACGATCGCGCACGGAGAGAAACGCTCCGGCAGCGACGCTGGTGCGGCCATTAAACAAGCCTGGGAACAGGTGGGAGTGTTGTAAATGCAGGTTCCGGAACTGACGGATGACGCCGTGGTTGAGCTGGCCCGGGAAGGCGGCGTCGCTTTTATTCCCAAGCTGAGCGGACAGCGCACCATCGCGCTCTCCTCGCTCAATGAGGCACAGCGCCAGCGCCTGGTGAGCATCCTGGAGCAGGCTTTTCCACGCGGTCAGCCGCCCGGGCAAGCTTCTTCACCCGGCAGCGGCGACCAGCGCTATTTCCGCATCCAGATTGTCTGGACCGGGCAAAATCAGGCGCACTACGCCGATATCATCGTGCTGGTGCCCGAGCAGGAAGCGCCCGAGTCGCTGGTCGAGCTGTGGAAGAAAGGCGAAGGCTGCGTCTGCGATTAACCTTCGGCCCGAACAAACTCCACGCGTTTTTTAGAGATAAGACCGTGGCCGTTCTGGCAGAAATAGTCCACCGCACCGCAGGCTTTTAATACCTGGAGTGGCTGATGGCACTCCGGGCAGCGGGCTACAAGCGCAATATCTTTATTACAGCTGTCGCAGTGCGCTACGCCGTTCTGGGGCTCCAGCGGTGCCTGGCATTCCGGGCAGGTAATCGACATATTCTCTCCTGTTGGGTTTTACCGGGACAGGATAACTGCCCCGGTAGGCTGAACATTATCAGGCTTCAGCTGCCGGTTTAGTCTGCGCATTTTCCAGCATGCGGCGCACCGGAACAATAAGGACGATCAGTACCGCGGCACAAATCAGCAGCGCGATGGAGCAGCGAGCAAAGAGATCCGGCAGCATATCCAGCTGGTCGGCCTTCACGTGACCGCCAATCAGGCCCGCCGCCAGGTTACCCAGCGCGCTGGCGCAGAACCACAGCCCCATCATCTGGCCGCGCATTCTTTCCGGCGCAAGCAGCGTCATGGTCGCCAGGCCAATCGGACTCAGGCACAGTTCGCCGAGCGTCAGCATCAGGATGCTGCCCACCAGCCAGAACGGCGACACGCCCGCTCCACCGCTGCTCAGCACGTTCTGTGCCGCCAGCATCATCAGGCCAAAGCCTGCCGCCGCGCACAAAATACCAATAACGAACTTGGTGATGCTGCTCGGACGAATGTTTTTGCTCGCGAGCTTCGGCCATGCCCAGCTAAACACCGGTGCCAGCAGGATGATGAACAGGGCGTTGATTGACTGGAACCACACCGCCGGGATTTCAAAATCGCCAATCATGCGGTTAGTGTAGTCGTTGGCAAACAGGTTAAACGAGGTTGGCTTCTGCTCAAACGCGGACCAGAAGAACGCCGCTGAAATCAGCAGAATAAAGCAGACCAACAGCCTGGCGCGCTCTTTACGGTTCAGCCCCGCAAAGACAAACAGATAAATAAAGTAGAGGGCAACGGACGCCGCAATCACGTAGACCAGCACGCTGGCTACCGCGACCGGGTTAATCACAATCACGCCCTGCGCAATCAGCGTCACGATCGTTGCCACGCCAGCCGCCAGCGCCAGCAGCCAAACGCCCACGCCGTTACGCTTCACCACCGGGCTGTTCCAGGTAGAGTCGAGGCCGACTTCGCCGTCATAGCGTTTCATTGCCGGAACGGCAAACACGCGGAAGATAATCAGCGCCACCAGCATCCCGATACCGCCTATACCAAAGCCCCAGTGCCAGCCGTGGGTTTTGATCAGCCAGCCGGAAATCAGCGGCGCGATAAACGAGCCCATGTTGATGCCCATATAGAACAGCGAGAAACCGCCGTCACGACGCGCGTCGCCTTTTTTATACAGGGTGCCGACCATCACCGAGATACAGGTTTTGAACAGCCCTGAGCCAAGCACGATGAACATCAGGCCGATAAAGAACAGGTTGTTCCCCATCACCGCAGAGAGCGCGATCGACAGGTGGCCGAGCGCAATCAGGATCGAACCGTACCAGACGGCTCTCTGCTGACCGAGCCAGTTATCGGCCAGCCACCCACCCGGCAGCGCGGCCAGGTACATGGTACCGGCAAAGATACCGACAATCGCCGAGGCGTTTTCACGCGCAAGGCCCATCCCGCCGTCATAGACGGTGGCGGCCATAAACAGGATCAGTAACGGACGAATGCCGTAAAACGAGAAGCGCTCCCACATCTCGGTGAAGAACAGGGAACCGAGCGGATACGGATGGCCGAAGAACGTTCGGCTCTCTTTTTGATTAACAGTGGATTGCATAATTCTCCCGAAAGGTATGTCGTCGTGCTTGTAAACACCAGCAGGTACGCCGGCCAGTTACGTATCTGGCCGATTTTTTACATGCGGCGAAAAGTTAGTTAACCATTTGATAACCAGGCGCTAGTTTTGTCTAGTACCAGACCCTGGACTTTAAGATGAAAATTCGACGATTGTCTACTTTCTTAGATTTAAACTTGGTTAAAAGTGAATAGTGATTGACTTCACACAGAGATAACCGGCGGTATGATTTGGCAAAAAAAAGCCCGCGATAAACGCGGGCTTTCGTGAGGCAGGTAAAGATTATTTGCTTTTCTTAATGTGCTTAATCAAGCGCTTACGCTTACGCATCTGGTTTGGCGTCAGGGTGTTGCGCTTGTTGGCAAACGGGTTTTCCCCTTCCTTGAACTGGATACGGATAGGCGTGCCCATTACGTCCAGCGATTTACGGAAGTAGTTCATCAGATAGCGCTTGTAGGAATCCGGCAGGTCTTTCACCTGGTTGCCGTGAATTACTACGATTGGCGGGTTGTAACCACCGGCGTGGGCATATTTCAGCTTCACGCGACGGCCGCGCACCAGCGGCGGCTGATGGTCTTCAGCAGCCATATTCATGATGCGGGTCAGCATCGCGGTGCTCTGACGACGGGTGGAGCTGTCGTACGCTTCACGCACGGATTCGAACAGGTTACCCACCCCGCTGCCGTGCAGCGCAGAGATAAAGTGCACGCGGGCGAAGTCGATAAAGCCCAGACGGAAGTCGAGGGTCTCTTTCACCTGCTCGCGCACTTCATTGCTCAGGCCATCCCACTTGTTGACCACGATAACCAGTGAGCGCCCACTATTGAGGATAAAGCCGAGCAGAGAGAGATCCTGATCGGAGATACCTTCGCGTGCGTCGATGACCAGCAGCACTACGTTGGCATCTTCGATCGCCTGCAGGGTTTTGATAACGGAGAATTTTTCCACCACATCGGTGATTTTCCCGCGCTTACGCACCCCGGCGGTGTCGATGAGGACATACTCGCGCTCGTCGCGCTGCATAGGGATGTAGATACTGTCACGGGTGGTGCCCGGCATGTCGTAAACGACCACGCGCTCTTCACCCAGAATACGGTTAGTAAGCGTAGACTTACCTACGTTTGGACGACCCACGATGGCCAGCTTGATCGGCAGATCCTGCGGGTTGAAGTCGTCTTCAGGCTCTTCTTCGCCCTCTTCTCCGTCTTCAAACTGCGCCCAGTATTCAGCGTCTTCGTCCACTTCTTCCGGCGGGTTTACTTCGTCAACCCACGGCAGCAGAACGGTTTCCAGCAGGCTGGTGACGCCACGGCCATGCGATGCCGCAATCGGGTAGATTTCACCCAGGCCCAGAGACCAGAAATCCGCGACGGCCTGATCGGCATCGATACCGTCAGTTTTGTTCGCCACCAGGAAGGTCGGCTTTTCGCGTGAACGCAGGTGTTTGGCAATAGCGGAGTCCGCCGGCATCAGGCCAGCGCGCGCATCCACCATAAACAGCACCACATCCGCCTCTTCAATCGCCAGCAGCGACTGTTCCGCCATGCGGGTTTCAACGCCGTCTTCTGTGCCGTCAATACCACCGGTATCAATACAGATGAACTCGCGTCCTTCCACCTCTGCACGACCGTACTTACGGTCACGCGTCAGCCCCGGGAAATCCGCAACCAGCGCATCACGGGTGCGTGTTAAACGGTTAAAAAGAGTGGATTTTCCAACGTTAGGGCGCCCGACAAGCGCGACCACAGGTACCATGTTTGAAGCCTCATAAAATTCAAAATAACGTCGCTTTCGCGGCGTTTTTAAAAATGTCAAAACGGCTCCTGAGTGAACAGGAGCCGTTTAGTATACTACAACCGCCGGGTAATTAACGCGTGATCGCGTACAGCGTGCCGTCTTTTGCCTGAATCAGCAGTTTGCCGTCGGCCACAACCGGATCGGTCAGGAAGCCAGAGCTGTCGACTTTTTGCTGTGCAACAAAGCGGCCGTTATCCGGATCGATCCAGTGCATATACCCTTCGCTGTCGCCAACCACCAGGCTACCGTTGTACAGCGCCGGTGCGGTCAGCAGGCGGTGCAGCAGATCGCTTTGCGTCCACAGCGTCACGCCGCCTTCGGTGCTCAGCGCCAGCAGACGGTCGTTCTGATCGACCATATAGATGCGGTTGCCCTCAACGATGAAATCGTTCACAGAGCCCAGCTCACGTTTCCACATGATCTGGCCGCTGCGCAGATCCAGCGCGGTCAGGTTGCCGTTATAGGCCAGCGCGTAAACCACACCGTTCACGATGACCGGCGTTGTGTCTACGTCGCTCAGGCGGTCGATTTCCGTTGAGCCAGTAGCCTGAGAGATACGCTGCTGCCAGATCATCTGACCCTGCTGCATCAGCACGGCGCTCACGCGACCGTTGTCACCGCCCACAATGGCAGCACCAAATGCGGTAGCCGGCGCGGATTCGCCGCGCAGAGAGAGCGCAGGCATATCCAGGTTAACGGTCCATTTCACCAGACCGTCAGCTTCGTTCAGCGCCTGCAGCTGGCCGTTGCTGGTATGAATCAGCACCAGACCGTCGCTCACCACCGGACGAGACAGGGATTCACCCGCTACGGTTGTTTGCCAGGCAATAGAACCGTCGCTGCTGTTCAGCGCATAAACCTGCGCTTTTTCGCTGCCCACGTAGACATGGCCACCGGCAACGGTCAGACCGCCAGAGAGCAGTGCAGGTTTACGGGAGAACCAGCCGTCTTTTTCCGCCAGGTTAACGGACCAGACTTCTTTCCCGTCATCGGCGTTCACCGCTTTCACGGTACCTTTGCGGTCAGCGGCATAGACAACGTTGTCTGCATACGCAGGATGAAGGTTGGAATAGAAATCACCAATCCCATTGCCCACGGAGACATCCCACGCGGTGGATGGGGTAAACTGGTTTTCAACCGTCGGCAGTGGGGACATTTTCACAACGTCTTCTTCGCCACTGAACAGTGAACAACCACTCAATAACGTAACAGAAAGCAGTCCTGGCAGAAGTAATTTACGCAATTGCATCGGGTCCCTCTCAGACGGACAAATTATTTATTTTCATCTGCATCATTTCGCTCAGCGCAGGTGAAGCATTGCTCTCGACGCCAGCTTGCCACGCTTTACGCGCGCCCGCTTTGTCACCTTTGCTCAGCAGTGCTTCACCGCGCAGATCGGCAACGATGGCAGCAAAACCTTCGCCTTTGATGGTATCGAGCGTTTTCAGCGCATCGTCAGCTTTTTTCTGCTGAACCTGAATACGTGCCAGGCGCAGATTGATCACCGCTTTCAGGTTCTCATCGCTTGCCGCAGCAAGGCTCTGAGAGAGCTGTGCAGCGGCTTTATCCAGTTCGTTCTTATCAACGTACTGCTGAGCCACTTCCAGCGCAGCCAGTGCACCGTAGGTGTTTTTGTTGTCAGCCGCAAATTTTTCTGCCGCCGTCAGCGTTTGCGGCTGATCGGCACGAATTGCGCTCACGGTATTTTCATAGGACAGGGACGCGCCGCGCGCGGAATCTGCCTGATGATTGTTCCAGTAACGCCAGCCCACCAGCGCACCGACACCTAAAATAACCCCAACAACCAGCGCTTTGCCGTTTTCAACAAAGAAGCGCTTAATCGCGTCGACCTGATCGTGTTCGTTCTCGTAAATTTCCACGCAGTCCTTCTCCTTAGCCCAATAGAGTGCGCAAGTGCGCCGCAACGCCGTCCTGCGTTACCGTTGTCTGCTCACCAGAGCGCAGGTCCTTCACCACCACTTCGCCGTTAGCCACTTCGGACTCGCCCAGCACCAGTGCAATACTTGCGCCCCACTTATCGGCACGAGCAAACTGTTTTTTAAAGTTGCCGCCGCCATGGTTGGTCATCAGCTTAACGCCCGGCAGCGCATCGCGCACGCGTTCGGCAAGCTGCATCGCCGCAGACTGCGTTTCCGCGCCTGAAGCCACCAGGTATATATCGACAACGGAATCTGCTTTAAATTCCGGATTAACTGCCTGAACCAGCAAAACAAGTCGCTCAAGGCCCATCGCGAAGCCAACAGCAGGGGCTGCGCGACCTCCAAGCTGCTCAACCAGACCGTCATAACGGCCGCCCGCACATACGGTGCCCTGAGAACCGAGGCTGGTGGTCACCCACTCAAACACGGTACGGTTGTAGTAGTCCAGACCGCGCACCAGGCGCTGATTCACGGTATAGGCGATGCCTGCCGCTTCAAGCAGCTTGCACAGGCCCGCGAAGTGTTCGCGAGATTCTTCATCAAGGTAGTCACCCAGCGCAGGCGCATCGTTCAGCAGTGCCTGAACATCCGCGTTTTTGGAATCCAGAACGCGCAGCGGGTTGCTGTACATGCGACGTTTGCAGTCTTCGTCCAGCTTCTCTTTATGCTGTTCCAGGAACGCCACCAGCGCATCGCGGTAGTTAGCGCGTGCTTCCAGAGAACCGATAGAGTTCAGCTCAAGAGAAACGTGATCGGCGATACCGAGGGCGCGCCACCAGCGGGCGGTCAGCATAATCAGTTCGGCGTCAATGTCCGGGCCCTGCAGGCCAAAGACTTCCACACCCAGCTGATTGAACTGACGATAACGACCTTTCTGAGGACGTTCGTGGCGGAACATTGGGCCGATATACCACAGGCGCTGCTCCTGATTGTACAGAAGACCATGTTCGATGCCGGCGCGTACGCAGCCCGCCGTACCTTCCGGACGCAGGGTCAGGCTGTCGCCGTTGCGATCCTCAAAGGTGTACATCTCTTTTTCAACCACGTCGGTGACTTCACCGATCGCGCGCTTGAATAACGGGGTCTGCTCTACAATCGGCAAACGGATTTCGCTGTAACCGTAGCTGCCGAGCACCTGCTTCAGTGTGCCTTCTATGCGCTGCCAGATGGCGGTTTCGCCAGGCAGATAATCGTTCATGCCGCGGATGGCTTGAATGTTTTTTGCCACGTTTATTCTCTTTCTATATACAAAAAAAACCCAAAGAATGGGTTCAATCATACATGGGAAGCGGCACGCTTCCCATCACGTTATTTTTCAACCTGCTGAACGCTGATACGCTGTGTTTCGTCCATCATGGCAGCTTTGGCGCGGATGCGGGCTTCAAGCTGGTCGATCATGTCGCTATTATCCAGACGATCTTTACGAACGCCATCTTCATAGAGACCACTTTTCTTGTTACCGCCGGTCACGCCCAGGGTTGACACCAGTGCTTCACCCGGACCGTTTACCACGCAGCCGATGATGGAGACGTCCATCGGGGTGATAATGTCTTCCAGACGCTGCTCCAGGGCATTCACCGTCCCGATCACATCAAACTCCTGACGCGAGCAGGTTGGGCAGGCAATGAAGTTGATCCCACGCGCGCGAATGCGCAGCGACTTCAGGATATCGAAACCGACTTTGATCTCTTCGACCGGATCGGCCGCCAGCGAGACGCGCAGGGTGTCACCGATCCCTTCAGAGAGCAGCAGCCCCAGACCGATCGCAGATTTTACAGAGCCGCTGCGCAGGCCGCCCGCTTCGGTTATCCCGAGGTGCAGAGGCTGGTCGATCTGTTTTGCCAGCAGACGATAAGACTCCACCGCCAGGAACACGTCGGACGCTTTTACGCTGACTTTGAACTGTTCGAAGTTAAGACGATCGAGATGATCGACATGACGCATCGCGGATTCGAGCAGCGCCTGTGGCGTCGGCTCGCCGTATTTTTCCTGCAGGTCTTTTTCCAGGGAACCGGCGTTAACGCCGATACGGATAGGAATATTTTTATCGCGGGCGCAGTCCACGACCATGCGGATACGCTCTTCGTTACCGATGTTGCCCGGGTTAATGCGCAGGCAATCGACGCCGTATTCGGCCACTTTCAGTGCGATGCGGTAGTCGAAGTGGATATCAGCCACCAGCGGAACGCTGACCTGCTGTTTGATCAGTTTGAACGCCTCAGCGGCATCCATGGTCGGGACGGAGACGCGAACAATGTCCGCGCCTACACGTTCTAATGCTTTGATTTGATTGACCGTCGCTTCTACATCGGTAGTGCGCGTGTTGGTCATCGACTGAACGGCGATAGGTGCCCCATCGCCGATTGGCACATTCCCAACGTAAATCCGTTTCGATTTTCTACGTTGAATCGGAGCCTGGTTATGCATGAAAAATCTCCCGCGTTGCCCGTCTGTTACTGTGCTGCTGATTGTTCGGCATTAACGGTAAGACGTGCAACCTGGTTAGTTCTGATAAAGCGGCTCAGGTCGACAGGTTTTCCTTGATACTGGATCTGTACCGCTGCCGGAGCGCCGATTTTAAGTTTATAGGGAGCCTGGCCGGTTAGGTTTAACGTGCCATCTTTACGCTGCAGGCCGCTGAACAGTTTTTTACCTGTCGCGTCAGTCACTTCCAGCCAGCAGTCGGCGCTGAAGTTCATCACCAGCGCGTTGGGATCGGCTGCTGTTGCCGTACCCGCCGGGTTGGTTGGCAGAGACGCTGCGCTATTGTCTGCAGGCTGAGTAGCCGCAGGCACGTTCGCTGCAGTATCAACATTCGCCTGAGAAGGGGCAACAACCGCATTTTGATCCTGAGCCTGCGGCGCAGCGGTGTTAGCCGTTGCTGACGGAGCCTGTGCTGCATCGGTCGCCGACGCGTCTGGCGCTGCGGTCTGTGGCTCGCTTGAGGACGCTGCACCGTCGTTATTCAGCGGCACGTTCTGGGCATTCTCACTTCCGGCCTGGTTGAGTTCAGCAGAGGATTGATCGGCCATGGTGGTGATCTCTTCCTGCTGGGCTTTGTGGTTTTGCCACCACCATGCGCCCGTCAGGCCAATCACCACAAACAGCACCAGCCAGGTAAAGCTCATCAGCCAGCCATCGCGTTTTTTACGACGTTTCCCCAGGGAGAAGGTCTGCATCGGCGCAACTTTTGCTGCACGGACCGGTGCCTGCTTCTCCATCATTGGCAGTAATTCATTTTCGGGGATATGGACCAGTTTTGCGTAAGAGCGGATATAACCGCGCAAGAACGTTGAAGCCAGATCGGCAGGTGCCTTATCTTCTTCAATATCGCGAACCGTGGAAACCTTCAGGCACAAGCGTTCCGCAACGGCTTGCTGGCTGAGTCCGAGTTGTTCACGGGCGTTGCGAAGACGAACGCCAGTGGAGAGTGCTTCATGTTGGTCGTGAGTGGCTTCAGTATTCATTCGCTACAACTACTGGTACGTGAAAAATAAGGGTTCAGGTGCCGGTGAGTCACAATGCCACCCGCACCGCGAAACTTCTGGTCAGTTAACCTTGAACAGAGAGTATAAGACTGTCAGCCCGGAGATGACAGTACAGCCCTGCCCGTACGGCTAAACTGTTGTTACGTCGTTACATACTGCCCGAAAGTCGGATGAAACGCACCGTAATTATTGTTCAGTCATCACGAATCTGACTGATTATTCAGTAAGACCAGGCTTCACGGCGCAGATAATGCGCCGTGAGTGCATAATAATCAAACAGCTTTAACCGCGATCGTCTCGCCCTGCATGCGTTTACGCAGGGTACGTTTGGTACGGTCAATAACATCACCTGCCAGCTGTCCGCATGCTGCATCAATGTCATCACCACGGGTTTTACGCACGATGGTGGTGAAACCATACTCCATCAGCACCTTGGAAAAACGGTCGATACGGCTGTTCGAGCTACGGCCATACGGCGCGCCCGGGAACGGGTTCCATGGGATCAGGTTGATTTTGCATGGCGTATCTTTCAGCAGTTCAGCAAGCTGATGCGCATGTTCGGTACCGTCGTTAACGTGGTCAAGCATCACGTACTCGATGGTGACGCGGCCCTGGTTGGCGTTGGATTTCTCCAGATAGCGACGCACCGCAGCGAGGAAGGTTTCGATATTGTACTTTTTGTTGATCGGCACAATTTCGTCACGAATTTCGTCGTTTGGTGCATGCAGGGAGATCGCCAGCGCAACGTCAATCATATCGCCCAGCTTGTCCAGCGCAGGCACAACGCCAGAGGTAGACAGCGTGACGCGACGCTTGGACAGACCAAAACCGAAGTCATCCAGCATGATTTCCATCGCCGGAACGACGTTGGTCAGGTTCAGCAGCGGCTCACCCATCCCCATCATCACCACGTTGGTGATAGGACGCGTACCGGTTACTTTTGCCGCACCGACGATTTTCGCGGCACGCCAGACCTGGCCGATAATTTCTGACACCCGCAGATTACGGTTAAAGCCTTGCTGCGCGGTTGAGCAGAATTTGCACTCCAGCGCACAGCCTACCTGAGAGGAGACACACAGCGTGGCGCGGTCTTCTTCCGGGATGTAGACGGTCTCAACGCGCTGATCGCCGACCGCAATCGCCCATTTGATGGTGCCATCCGCTGAGCGCTGCTCTTCCACCACTTCCGGTGCGCGGATTTCAGCCACTTCCTTGAGCTTGTTGCGCAGGACCTTGTTGATGTCAGTCATGTCATCAAAATTGTCGCTGCAGTAATGGTACATCCACTTCATGACCTGATCGGCACGAAACGGCTTTTCGCCCATCTCTTTAAAGAACTCGCGCATCTGCTGACGGTTCAGATCCAGCAGGTTGATTTTTCCATTTTTATTGGGAACCGCAGGAATGGCGACTTCGGAGGTATTAACTAATTCAGACATAATATTTTCCGGCCTCGTTGTTACACGTTATGGCCCATGGAGGGTTGAATAGAAACGCCCCGGAAAGCAGTCTGCTCGTCCGGGGCGTTGCATTGTACAAAGTCTGGCGCAGGGATGCCACGTCTGGACGCGGCATTTACGAAAATAATGTGTAAACGAAACCGTTAAATTAACGGGTGCGTGGACACACTTCGCCTTCTGCGAAGAAGAAAGCGATTTCGCGTGCAGCAGATTCAACAGAGTCAGAACCGTGGGTACCGTTCTCGGTGAAGCTGTCTGCGTAGTCAGCGCGCAGAGTACCTGCCAGCGCGTTGTCCGGGTTGGTTGCGCCCAGCAGGTCACGGTGACGCTGTACTGCGTTTTCGCCTTCCAGCACGGATACCACGATTGGACCGGAGGTCATGAACTCAACCAGGCCGTCAAAGAATGGGCGACCTTCGTGCTCAGCGTAGAAACCGCGAGCCTGCTCAACGGTCAGGTGCAGCATTTTGGTGCCAACAATTTTGAACCCTGCAGATTCAAAGCGAGCGAAGATGCTGCCAATAACGTTTTTTGCCACCGCGTTTGGTTTGATGATGGAAAAAGTACGTTCAATAGCCATGATAACCTCTGTCAATGTTCTGTTGTTTTGCATACCTGAGTATGGTGTGGCGCGGATTATAATGAGCAATAGCGCCATTGCCTATGGATTCAGGTAACATTTTTTTAAAATAAGACGAGTTTTAGCAACAGCTCACATCAGAAAGCTATTTTCAGGTCACTGCAACGTAAAATTCACCGTCGCGACCTGACCGGTCTCATCCATAACGAGTAACTGATAATCGCCCGATTTATCAAGCTGTAATGTGTAAACTCTTCCCTTCACATTCAGCGGTTCACCGTTCAAAAACCACCAGCGCTCGCCGCTATTGCCGGTCGCCTGAAGCGGCAGCGAAACGCGGGATTCCCCCGGCAGACGTTTGATGACGGCCCCTTCACGCACGCCTGTCAGGATGAGTGGCGCAGGTGCGTCCTGCGATAGCGGAGGACAGGTGGTTGAGGAAGGAGGGACCCGTACCGCGCGACGCTCGGTTGCCGGCAGCCACGGCTCCAGCGGCAGCGGCCAGACATCCAGGACTTTTTCAGTTGCATCAGGGCAATCTGCCGCCACGCGTTTACCCGTTTTATCCAGCCAGACCGGGAAACGAATGCCGCGTATCCCTTCCTGTTCGGGCAATAGCAGCGTGGGCGGTTCACTCCCTTCCAGCAGCCAGGTCGACAGGCGACGCCGACAGTTTTCACTTCCTTCCGGCAGCGACTGGCCGCCCGGCCAGCAGATCACGCCCCGCCCGACGCTCTCCGGACGCGGGTCGCGCGGCAGGCGGGCTTCGTCTACCGTTGAGCGTGACTGAAGCAGGTTATTAACCTGATTTAAGAGTGGAACCGCGCTGGCGAAACCAAACTGCCCCGCTACGGGCGTGCCGTCCGGTCGTCCTGTCCAGATGCCTATTACGTAGCGGGCATTAAGACCAATCGCCCAGGCATCACGGTAACCGTAGCTGGTGCCGGTTTTCCACGCCAGCGGTGCGATCTGCGGTAACGCATTATCCGGCAGCGGCTGCGCCTCGTTCGCCAGAATACGGCGAATAATCCACGCCGAGCCTTGCGACAGCAGCGGACGTTCAATGAGCGGATCGCCCGGCTGTAACCGCAGCCTCCCCGCCTTACCGTGTCGGGCAAACGCGCTGTAGGCCGCGGCGATATCGGCCAGCCGCGCGCCTGCCCCGCCGAGGATCAGAGAAAGATTTGGCTGCGCCCCCGCAGGCAGGATCAGCGGCAAGCCTGCGTTGCTCAACATCCCGGCAAAACGTTTTGGCCCGTAGGCTTCCAGTACCTGTACCGCGGGCAGGTTGAGGGAGCGCACCAGCGCTTCACTCATGCTGACCGGTCCGTGGAACCCACTGTCAAAATTCCCGGGGCGATAATCACCGGTTTTTCTGGGAACGTCCTGGAGCAGCGAGGCGGGATGGATCAGGCCATCGTCCAGTGCCATACCGTAAATAAAGGGCTTTAACACCGATCCCGGGGATCGGATCGCATTGACCATATCCACGTGGCTAAAACGCGTGTCATCGTTAATATCCACCGAGCCGACCCAGCCGCGCACTTTCATATCGGTGTGATCCACGACGATCATCGCCAGCGAGCTGCGTGCCGGCAGGCGAGATTTCCAGTTCATCGCCAGCTCTTCCAGCTGCCGCTGCAGTCCGGCATCCAGCGTGGTGACAATTTTTGCGTCGCGGCTTTTGCCGAGCATCATGCGCGCAAAGAGCGGCGCCAGCTGCGGCATCTGTCGGGGCGCCAGCCATACCGATTCTTCCCGTGATTCTTTAACCTGCTTCGCGGACCAGACGCCCTGCGTTACCATGCGGTCGAGCACTTTGTTGCGCGCCGCCTCGGCCCGTTCAGGCCAGCGGTCCGGACGCAAGCGGCTGGGTGCCTGCGGCAGTACCGCCAGCAGCGCCGCTTCGGAATAGCTGAGCTGCGACGGCTGTTTGCCGAGATAGGTCCAGCTTGCCGCCCCGACGCCCTGCAGCGTGCCGCCAAACGGAGCGCGGTTGAGGTAAAGGGTGAGAATGTCGCGTTTGGAAAGATGCCACTCCAGCTGCATCGCCCGCCAGAGCTGACGAACTTTGCCGCCAAAGGTGCGCGGATGCGGGTCCAGCAGGCGTGCCACCTGCATGGTGAGCGTGCTTCCACCAGAGACGACTTTACCAGAACTGAGATCCTGCCAGGCAGCGCGCAGGACAGAGAGCGGGTTTACGCCTAGGTGATCCCAGAACCAGCGATCTTCATACTGGATCAGCGCCTCAAGGTAGCGGGGAGAGATCTCTTCAATGGTAACCGGGTAGCGCCAGATCCCGTCGCTATCGGCAAAACGCCAGAGCGGCGTGCCCTTCTCATCTACCACCACCCGGGCGGGATTAACCTCTTTCAGAGGCAACGGCCACAGGCGGTCGGCGGCGACAATCAGCCCCCATAAAATGAGAAGCGCTCCCGCCAGCCATAGCCAGCGGGAGCGTGTCAGACGTGCCATTCGCATATTACGGAACAACAATCAGCGGGCCGCTGGCCGCCCCCGTTGCCCGCCACTGCGGAACGTACATAGACTCCACCATCGGGACCGGCACCTGATAGGTTCCCGGCGTCACGGCGCGGGCCAGATAAACCAGCGTGACCGGCTGACCTTCGTTTACCGGCACGGCAGCCACAAAGCGGTCGTCGCGGAACTCCATATGCTGAATATCCGCCTGCTGCATCTGGCTGAGCAGGTTCTGAACCTCACTGCCGCTGTCCTGCAGGCTGGCGCTGCTGCTCGCCAGGTTCTGGTTTTCGAGCTCCAGACCCGCAGGGAGCAGATCCACCACCAGCGCATCCGGCACGTTCTGGCTGGCTTTAACGTCCAGCCACACCAGCACCAGCTCACCGCTCTTCAGCGAGGAGAGCGATTTACTGCTGCCGTCGGTTGCCAGGATATGACGTTCAACCTGCAGCACGTTCGAGCTCGGCTGAGGGGCATATTCCGGATAACCGGTGCTGTCCAGGCGTACCCACAGCGGCGCTGTACCGGTGTTAGTCACCTGCAGCGCGCCAAGCTGGTCGCCGCTCACGTTTTGCACCAGTGACTTATCGCCGCCTGATGCGGCCTCAGACAGCGAAGTTTTCGCCTGCCACGCACCAGACAGGGTTTGCAGTGAGCGTCCGGCCAGGAACAGCGCATTGCTCTCCTGCGTTGACAGCCAGCGCTGGCTGAAGGCCTGTTCAGACAGAGCATTCAGCAGCGTATTTTGCGCATCCGGCAGCAGCTTGTACTCCTCCAGAAGAGAGAGCATCAGCGCGTTATCGCGAAGCTGGCTGCCGTAATCGGCCATCCAGTTTTTGCTGTCGTTGCGCGGGGTTTTGAGCGCCAGATCCAGCGCCTGCTGGCTGCGCGGCGCATCGCCCATCAGTTTGAGCGCCATGCCCAGCTGCATCAGCGGCAGCCCGGAAGCCGCCTGCCCGTGGCGATCCCAGATTTCACGCAGCGCGCCCAGCGGCGCTTTTTGCTGACGTGCCAGCACCAGCGCGGCATAGGCCTGCACGGCAAACTTGCTGGCCTGAGTATCGTCGCTGTAGCGAATGGACATCATGCCCGGATCCTGCAGGTAGCGCAGCAGGCGGTTATTGGCGTTATTCACCGCATCGGCAGGTACGCTGTAACCCTGCTCGCCCGCGCGCACCAGGAAGTCGGTCACGTAGGCCGTCAGCCAGTACTCTTCCGGACCGTTTTTATCCCATAGCGCAAAACCACCGTCTTCACGCTGCATCTGCAGCAGACGGGAGATGCCAATATCAATCGCTGCACGGCGCTTGTCATCGGTGTCGCCCTTGATGCCAAGTGCAGTCAGCTGCGCCGCGTT
The DNA here is from genome assembly GCF_014930495.1 of Enterobacter cloacae complex sp. S3. Lineage (NCBI taxonomy): Bacteria > Pseudomonadati > Pseudomonadota > Gammaproteobacteria > Enterobacterales > Enterobacteriaceae > Enterobacter > Enterobacter cloacae complex sp. S3. The sequence continues at coordinate 72,819 of NZ_JADBRD010000020.1, forward strand.
GGTGTAGAGCGACGGGAACAGGCCACTGGTGGTCTGTTCCAGGCAGCCATACGGATACGCCTGCAGCTCGCGAATATAGCGCGCCAGGTTAAGCGGTGGTTTGCCGCTCAGCAGCAGTTGTCCCTGCAGGGTAGCAGGAGAGAAACCGTTACTATGCTGCGCCGGTGCGGTCCAGGACTCACCGGGGTTCAGCATGGCACCGGTATTCACCGTCTGCGCCGGGAATGCCGGCCGCACGCCGATTTTCCAGCTCTTCTGCTGCGGTGCGAAAGTCTCGCCCGGAAGTTGCAGGCCCGTAACCTGTGCTGTCACCTCACCATCACCATAACCGTCCAGCGCCCGCACCGGAATAAACAGGGTACTGCGCGCGCCAGGAGACAACTGAACCGGCTGCGGCTGCGAGCCTTCCAGCGACAGTTTTCCTGTCGCGGTCAGGGCGACATTCAGCGTTTGCGGCTTGTCCGTCAGGTTGGTGAGGTCCAGCGTCAGCCGTGAGGTGTCCCCGCTTGCCAGGAAGCGCGGCGTGTTAAGCTCGGTAATGACCGGCGCAGCCACCACAACCTTGCTTTCGCTGCTGCCGAAATCGTCTTCCGTCCAGGCCTGCGCCATCAGACGCAGCTCGCCGTTGAAATCACCAATCGGCAGCGTAATCGTGCCTTCTCCGTTGGCATCCAGCGTAACCGGCTGTGCCTGCTGGGCAATAATGGTGACGTGGTTCACCGGCGGCTTACCGCCGCGCTTCAGCTCATCACCGTCACCACCAAAGCGCAGCGCGGCCAGGCGGCCCTGCCCTTCGATGACCTGGCCGTAGATATCGTAGATATCCGCGCCGTAGCGTTTCTGACCGAAGAAAGCCTGCCACGGATCGGGCGTAACGTAATCGGTGATGTTCAGCACGCCGCTGTCAACCGCCGAGACCAGTACGTTCACTTTCTGCGGAACCGCACCCTCTTTCACGCTGGCTTTCACCTTCACAGAGAGCGTCTGGTTTGGACGCATTTTCTGCGGGTTATCGAGCGCAATGTTCAGACGACGATTTTCATCGCCCATCGGCAGATGCAGCAGGCCGACCGCGCGTTTCGGCGTGGCGGATTTCGATTTATCCCCAGGACGAACCACCAGCGTACTCAGGTAGAGATCGTGACGTTTCCAGGCTTTGTCGACCGGGATAGCGAGATCAAGCCCGTTTGCCGGGACGTCGATCTCTTTCCACCACAGCGGCCCTTCGCTGGACTCGATCATCGCATAGCCCTTACCTGCTGCCGGCGCTGCAATGTGCAGGTTAATGGTATCGCCTGGCTGATAGGCTGGCTTATCCAGTTTCAGCGTCACGCGGTCAGGACGTGCAGCCCCGGTGCCGTCGCTGTTATCCTGCCAGCTGTAGCCTGCCCAGAAGCGCACGCTGCTGACCATCTCATCAGGCGCTTTAACCTCCAGACGGTATGAGCCCCACTCCACCGGGAAGGTGACTTTACCCGTCTCGTCGGCCTTGAGAGTCAGCTCCTGCTCGCCTTCGACCAGGTCTTTCTGATCGAACTGAGACTGCCAGCCTTCGCTCTCAGACCAGTTCCAGAAGTAGTCGCGGCGCTCACGGATCAGGCGTACCTGTAAACCGGAAACCGCTTTTTTCGCTCCGCTGGCATCGGCATAAACGATGTCGAAGCTGGCGTTGCCGTTCTCGTCAACAATCGGTTGGTTGACGGTGGTATCGGTGCGGTAGTCGTAAACGGCTTTACTGGCGAACTGAGGGCGGATACCCGGCAGCTCAGCCGCTGGCCAGATGGCCTGCTCAGCGCGACGCGTCACCGGACGGCCGCCGGACTCCAGCAGGCTGGCCTGCAGGATCAGCTGCAGCGGAGAGTGGACCTCTTTCCACTGGCTTTCGGTGGTTACCTGCCCACGCCCCTGCTCATCCAGCGTAAGCTGAACTTCATCCAGACTGCGGCTCAGGTTCTCCTCAGCGATATCACCAAACTGGAAGCCCGGCAGCGCAGCCACCGCGTCACGCAGCGGACGCAGGAAAAGCTGGCCCTGCAGAGAATTACCGTTGGCCGGTGCGCCATACAGGTAATAGCCCACCACGTTAAAGTCCACGTTATCCTGCGGTGAAACCGGCGATTTTTGTCCGCTCAGGTTGAGCGCCATACGCTCGGGCATGAAGTCTTCGACGTGGAAGTCCCACAGGCGCTGCAGGTTATCGCCCGTGTTGGCGCGGATATGCCACATACCGGTCTGCGCCCCGCTGTCCAGCGGATAGTTAAAGCGATAGAGCCCGTTCTCTGGCTTGACGACAATCGTACGCGCAACCTGTCCATCCGGGCGCAGCACGTCAAGTTTTACGGGCTGATCGGGAAGCGGCTTACCGTCACTGTCGCGCAGTAAGCCGTTGAGGATCACCGTTTCACCCGGACGATAGAGATCGCGCGGGCCAAACATAAAGAATTGCTTGCTGTAGCCGGGGCGACCGGCAATATCGAACTCCGCCAGATCCAGCGCCGGAAGCTTGAGGTCAAGCAGCGTGGTCTGGCCGTCTTTGCTCGCCAGAATCAGCGCGGCTTCTTTGTCCGTTTCAAGCTTCGCATGACCGTCGGCATCGCTCTTCGCCTCGGCGAGAGTCTGGCCTTTATCGTTCAGCAGCGTGACGGCCACGCCGGACTGCGCCGCACCGTTTTCCAGACTCTGAGTGAAAATATCCAGGCGGTTATGGTAACGGTGAGCGGACAGGCCAATATCGCTTAGGGTAAAGAGCGTTGCGGCGTTGCTGTAGTTATAGTGCCCAGCCTGGTTCATGACCGCGATATAAACGCCAGACTGCTGGAGCGGTTTAATATCCTTCAGGGGCAACAGCAATTTTTCGCGCGTATTGCGCGCCGGATTAAGATCGAATCGACCGGTGTAAACCAGCTCCGCCATCTTCAGCAGGTTATCGGACTCCCAGTTGGTCAGCGAGTTACGGTACTCCCACTGGCTGACTAGGGAGGCCAGCGATTCCGGCTTCACGCGGTAAAAGTTGACATCAACATTGTTGACGTTGAGCGCCATCACCGGCAGACCTTCCACCACTTTGCCCGGCAGCAGCGAGCCGCGGCTGGCAAAACCAACGGTGGGTTCAATGTCCCGGGTGGTCAGGGCTTTTTCATAATCAATGCCGAATGTGGCCTTGTTCAGCGCCTGCAGGTCACGTTCAACGGTGACGACCAGGTTGCGGTTAGGCTCCAGATGACGCAGGCGAAGCTCTTTCAGGTTAGGCGCAAGTTCCCACGCCCCGTCAACCTTGCCGCTTTTCTTGTCCACGACATGCACCGTTTTGGCGAAATCCTGATCGGGATTCAGCGGAACAGAAAAGGTCAGCACCAGCGTGGCGGCACCGTCGAGCTGAACTTCTGAGGTATCCAGCAACGTCAGCGCTTTTCCCTGAGTCTGGGCAGCCAGTTTAGCCAGCGTTTCAGCATTGGGCTTTTCTGCAGCTTTCGGTGTGGATGCGGTGGATGCCGCGGGAGCCGCAGCCTGAGTTTTATCGTCGCTGTTATCACAGCCGACAAGCGTAAACGTGGTGAGCAGCGCAAGAGAGAGCGCGGCTAAGCGAAACGGTTTCATCCTTTGTCCCTGGCCCATGGAGCCTGTTGGTCGTCGTCCGGATAAGTATTATCCGCAAGTTTCATTAATTCAAAAAGGCCAATTTTAAAATCTGGAAAGCGTCTCGCAGAACGGCATCACGCCGCTACGCCGTGATGGAACCGCGATCACAGCACATAACGTCACATGTTACCTTTCAAGTCATTTGTTTTTAAAACAAGAAGATAGCTGGCTAAGCTCGCCCGAAGGCTGCTAGTTTTATGACCATGACGCACCCCGAGTGCGCGGTTCAAAAAGAGAGAAAGCCATGAAACGAGCCGTGAACGCCCTACAAAATTTCGGAAAATCATTGTACGGACCGGTACTTATCTTACCGATCGTCGGTCTGTTTATCGCCTTTGGTAACGTTCTGGGTAACGGTAATCTCGCTGAATACCTGCCGTTTCTGGGCCATCCGCTGATTCAGCACCTTGGTCAGCTTATCGCGAAATCTGCCGTGTCGGTGCTGGTCAACCTGGCGCTGGTGTTTGCCGTCGGGATCCCGATTGGTCTGGCGACGCGTGATAAAGGCTATGCCGCGCTGATTGGTCTGGTGACCTTTGTCGTGTTCATCAACGCCATGAACGTCACGCTACAGCTGCAGGGCGCGCTGGCGCCAGCGGCCCAGATGAAAGCGGCCGGGCAGACCATGGTACTGGGCGTGCAGGTGCTGGAGATGGGCGTTTTTGCCGGGATCCTGACCGGGGCGCTCTCCGGATATCTGTACAACAAATACTCCAGCGTACAGTTTAACGGCGCGATGGCGATTTACTCCGGCCACTGTTTTGTCGCCATCGTCATGCTTCCCGTCTCCATGCTGCTCGGCGTGGTGATGAGTGAGCTGTGGCCGTATGCCCAGCACGGCATTAGCGCCCTGGCGCTGGCCATCAAAGGCTCCGGGCCGTTGGGCGTGGCAATCTACGGTTTCCTGGAACGTATTCTGGTCCCCACCGGCCTGCACCATCTGGTTTATACCCCGTTCCTCTATACCGAGCTGGGCGGCACGCAGGAGGTGTGCGGCGCAACCTATCAGGGCGCACGCAATATCTATTTCGCCGAGATGGCCTGCCCGGACGTGAAGCAGCTCAGCAGCACCGTGGTGTGGGACGCGCGCGGCATCAGCAAGATGTTCGGCCTGCCTGCCGCAGCCCTGGCGATGTATATGACCGCAAAGCCGGAGCGTAAAGCCATTGCGAAAGCCATTCTGATCCCGGCGGCGCTGACCTCGCTGCTGGTCGGCGTGACCGAGCCGATTGAGTTCTCCTTCCTGTTCGTCGCTCCGCTGCTGTTCGTGGTGCACGCGGTGCTGACCGGCATCGGCATGATGCTGTTCTCGCTGCTGGGCGTTCACGCCATCGGCGCCAACGGGATTATCGACTTCATCCTCTACAACCTGCCGCTCGGCACGGAGAAGTCCAACTGGCCGATGTACATCGTGGTCGGGCTGATCATGTTTGCCCTCTACTTCGTGGTGTTCCGCTTCCTGATCCTGCGCTTCAACATGAAAACGCCGGGCCGTGAGGATGACGATCGGGAAACGCGCCTCTACAGCAAGCAGGAGTACCAGGCGAAGGGCAATAACGACGGGCTGGGCGAATCCATCGTGACGGGTCTGGGCGGCCGGGAAAACATTGAGGTGGTGGACAACTGCTACACCCGCTTACGCGTCACGGTGAAGGACGTCGCCATTATCGACGAGCCGCGGCTCAAGGCGACCGGCGCGAAAGGGATTATCAAACAAGGTAACAACGTTCAGGTGGTCTACGGGCTGCACGTCAAAAAAATGCGAGAAGCCGTTGAGACGTTTCTCTGAAAGGAGCTAAAGATGTTTACACCCCCATTTATTCTGTCGATTGCCGGCGGCGGCAGCACCTACACGCCGGGCATTGTGAAAAGCCTGATGGTGCGCCTGCAGGATTTCCCGCTGGCCGAAATCCGCCTTTATGACATCGACGAGGCGCGCCAGAACACCATTGCGCCCGTCGTCGAAAAGGTCATTCGCGACCACAGCCAGAGCATCAAGTTCACCGTCACCAGTGACCCGGAAGTGGCGTTCAGCGGCGCGCATTTCGTCTTCGCCCAGATGCGCGTCGGCCAGTACAAGATGCGCGAGCAGGATGAGAAGATCCCGCTGCGCCACGGCGTGGTCGGCCAGGAAACGTGCGGGCCCGGTGGCCTGGCCTACGGACTGCGCACGATCCTGCCGATGGTGGAGCTTATCGATCTGGTCGATCGCTACGCGCACGAAAAAGCCTGGATCGTGAACTACTCCAACCCGGCGGCGATCGTCGCGGAGGGCGTGCGGCGGCTGCGGCCAAATGCGCGGGTGCTGAACATCTGCGATATGCCTGTCGCCGCGATGCGCAATATGGGGGCGATTCTGGGTGTCGATCGCCGCAGGCTGGAGGTGGACTACTTCGGCCTGAACCACTTCGGCTGGTTTACCCGCGTGCTGGTGGACGGCGAAGACAAGCTTCCCGAACTGCGTAAACATATCGCGAAGTTTGGCCTGCTGACGGAAGATGCGGCTAAAACCGATCCGCAGCATTCCGATCCATCATGGGTCAAAACCTGGCGCAACATTAAGCCGATCATGGACAACTTCCCGGAGTATCTGCCGAACCCGTATCTGCAGTACTACCTGATGCCGAACCAGATCGTGGAGCATCAGAACCCGGACTATACCCGCGCCAATGAAGTGATGGACGGGCGCGAGAAAAAGCTGTTCGCCGCAGCCGAAGAATATAAGCGCACCGGGATCCTGCCGGACGCCTTCCACGTAGGCGTTCACGGCGAGTTTATCGTCGATGTCGCCTGCTCGCTGGCCTTTAACCTGCGGAGCCGCCATCTGGTGATGGTGGAAAACCGCGGGGCGATTACCAACCTGCCTTACGATGCCGTGGTGGAGGTGCCCGCTTATATCACCTCCGAAGGCCCGGAACCGATTCGCGTCGGTCAGGTGCCGCTGTTCCATCAGACCCTTTTGCAACAGCAGCTCGCCTCTGAACAACTGCTGGTAGAGGCCACCATCGAGGGCAGCTATGAGAAAGCCCTGCAGGCGTTTACCCTCAACCGCACCGTGCCGACCATGGAACACGCGAAAGCGATTCTGGATGAGATGATCGAGGCCAACCGCGACTACTGGCCTGCGCTGAAAAAAGCCTGGCAGGACGGCGAAACGGTGAAAAAATAGGGGCTTGCTCGCGAGTTGAACGTGGTTTGCTTGTCGGTGTCAGAAAAAACACCGACAATCCTTTTTTACGGAAAAGAATGGAGGCAACCCATGTCCACCTCATATTTTGTCGCCGCCGACTGGCTGATTGAGCACGGTGACGATCCGGAAGTTCAGATTATTGACGCGCGTATGGCCCCGGCCGGGCAGGAACACCTTCGCGATATGGTCGCGGAATACCGTGCCGGACATCTGCCTGGCGCGGTATTTTTTGATATCGAAGCCCTCTCCGATCGCAACTCTCCCCTGCCGCACATGCTGCCGCGCCCGGAAGCGTTTTCTGTGGCGATGCGCGAGCTGGGCGTCAGCAAAGACAAACACCTCGTTGTTTATGATGAAGGTAACCTCTTCTCCGCCCCGCGCGCATGGTGGATGCTGAAGAACTTCGGCGTGGAAAAAGTCTCTATTCTGGCGGGCGGGCTGGCGGGCTGGAAGCGCGACGAGCTGCCGCTCCAGCAGGGTGACGTGACGCTGCCGGAAGGCGAGTTCGACGCCACGTTCGACGCGCACGTGGTGAAACGCCTGACCGACGTGCTGGTCGTGAGCCATGAAAAAACGGCGCAAATCGTCGATGCCCGTCCTGCTCCGCGCTTCAATGCCGAAGCGGATGAACCGCGTCCGGGGCTGAAGCGCGGACATATTCCGGGGGCGCTGAACGTGCCGTGGGGCGATCTGGTGTTTGAGGGCGAGCTGAAAACCACCGACGAACTGCGCGCCATTTTTGACCGTGCTGGCGTGGATTTACATCGTCCGATTATTGCCAGCTGCGGCTCCGGCGTCACGGCCTGCGTGGTGATCCTGGCGCTCGCCACGCTCGGCGCGAACGACGTCACGCTCTACGACGGCGCCTGGAGCGAATGGGGTGCGCGGGACGATCTGCCTGTCGAACCCGCGAAATAATGGATAACCGCCTGGCCACGCTGTTAACGCGCGGTGCGTCGCTGACCCGCGCGGAGTATCGCGTCCTCGCCCACCTCACGGAGCACCCGCTGCTGGTGGGCAACATCACGGTACGCGAGCTGGCGCAGGCGACGTTTGTTTCTACCGCCACCATCATGCGGCTGTGTCAGAAGCTGGGGTTCAGCGGCTTTAGCGAGTTTATATGGCACTGCAAGCAGCTGCTCTCCGACACGCCGCATATTGCCGCTCAGGGGCAGTCGCTTCCTGAACTCCCGGCGCTGTTTAATCAGTTTATCGCCAACTATCAGCACACCTTCCAGTGGGTCACGCAGGAGAAGCGCCAGCAGTTTGCCGACCTGCTGCGCCAGAAAGAGAGCTTCTTTCTCTACGGGGCCGGGTTTTCCTATCTGTTTGCGGAGTACCTGACCAAGAAGCTACAGGTGCTGGGCAAAACGGCGTTTATCTCCGGGCCGGGGGACAGCCGGAATATTTTCCTCAGCAACGCCTCACGCTATCAGGTGTTTATTGCCGTCTCGCGCAGCGGCGAAACGGAGCAGGTGCTGGATAAAGCGCGGATTGCCAAAAACGTCGGTATGACGATTGTCGCGTTTACCCGCGCCTCGGCCAATACGCTGGCGGGGATGGCGGACGTGCATTTTGCCCTCTATGACGAAGCGGTACACTTCGCCGCCGAAGCCGCGGGGGTGACGTCGTTTGAGTCGAATCTGGTGCTGCTGATGGATTTACTGCTGCTGGAAGCAACGGGGTGATATTCACCCCGCCGTAATCAGATGATGCGGTTGGTTTTGAGATCGCGCAGGAAGCCGCCCCAGCGACGCTCGTAGAACGGGGTGATGTGCTCGGTAATAAAGTGGCTGATGCCCTTCTCGCCGTTCTTCACCTGGCAGATATCAATCGGCTCATCGCCCGGCAGCGTGTCGGTCGCCACGCTTCCCGCGGCCTGAATGATATCGTCGATATCGCCGTCCGCCTCAATACCAATCAGCAGAACCGGATGCTCGTCCGCACGCTCTTTAATGGAGCAGAGAAACGCGCGTCTAACCGGTTTCAGGGTTTTGAACAGCGTCGTCAGGGAATCAATCATCTGCGCGGGCGGCTCGGCTACTTCAGACAACAGCAGCGTTTCGCCCCCTTCCAGCACTTCCTGGGTGCTGAGCGGGTTGCCTTCTTCACCTATCAGATGGCTGATTTCACGCGGGGTAAACTCTTTCCCGGTCGGCAGCTTCGCGTTAAGGAACAGCGTCTGGCCCAGCGTCATTTCGAACAGGGTACGCACCGGCATCACTACGAACGCCTGTTCGTCTTCTACCGCTTCCTGCAGGGCTTCCAGCGAGGTGAAGAACGGGATCACCGACGTGCCGTCGTCTTTCTCCCAGTGCAGCAGATCCAGCGCGCTGTCTTCGACAACCTGCTCACCTTCCGCCGCGGTGCCCGGCACCCAGACGGTGGATTCCAGCAGCGTGCGGAAAAATGCCGGACGGTGGGCGGGCTCGGTCGCCGCCTGCTCCAGCAGGGTTTCTAATTCGTTTTTGGTTTCGGACATAACAATTCCAGATGATGCATTTCCCCTCACCCCAGCCCTCTCCCTCAAGGGAGAGGGAGCAAACCATCCCCTCTCCCCTTGGGAGAGGGTTAGGGTGAGGGCAATAAAGATTACTCAGCCGTCAGCAGGTTCGCCACGGTACGCACGCCCAGACCGGTCGCGCCAGCGGACCACTGCTCAACCGCCGCTTTACGGTACGTTGCGGAACAGTCGATGTGCAGCCAGCCTTCGTGGTAGTTCTCAACGAAGTGGGACAGGAAGCCTGCCGCCGTGCTTGCACCCGCCGGGTACGCCGCGCTCGCGGTGTTGTTCAGCTCGGCAAAGTTGGACGGCAGCTGGCTGCGGTGGAACTCGGCCAGCGGCAGACGCCAGAACGGCTCGTTTTCCGCAGCGGCGCTTGCCAGCAGGCGAGCAGCCAGCTTGTCGTCAAAGCTGAACAGCGCGTGGTAGTCGTTGCCCAGGGCGGTTTTTGCCGCGCCGGTCAGGGTCGCCATGTCGATAATCAGCTCTGGCTTCTGGGCAGACGCGTCGATCAGACCATCGGCCAGCACCAGACGGCCTTCGGCGTCGGTGTTCATCACTTCGACGTTTTTGCCGTTGCGGTAGCGAATGATGTCGCCCAGCTTGAAGGCGTTACCGCTCACCATGTTGTCCGCGCAGCACAGATACAGCTTCACGCGCTTGTTCAGACCGCGGGTAATGGCGAACGCCAGTGCGCCGGTGATGGTTGCCGCGCCGCCCATGTCGGACTTCATGGAGTCCATGAACGCGCTCTGCTTCAGGCTGTAGCCGCCGGTGTCGAAGGTGATGCCTTTCCCGACCAGGCAGGCAAAGACCGGCGCCGCTTTATCGCCGGTTGGGTTGTAATCCAGCGCCAGCAGGACCGGAGGACGCTCAGAACCACGGCCCACGGTGTGGATGCCCATGTAATTCTGCTCGCGCAGGTCTTCACCTTTGGTGATGCGGTAGGACATTTTCTCGCCCGCCACGCCGCACAGCAGGTCAACCGCGCGCTGCGCCAGCTGCTCAGGACCGAGCTCTTCCGCCGGGGCGTTGATGGTGTCGCGCACCCAGTCGATGATTTGCAGGCGGCTTTCCAGCTCTTTCTGACCGGCTTCGTCGAGGTTAGCCCACTCGATTTTGCGGGTGCCTTTCGGCCCTTTGTAGCCTGCCCAGAATGCCCAGCTGCGGTCGGTGTCCCAGCCTTCGCCTTCCAGGGAGACATGCTTAATGCCCAGGCCGTCAATTTTGCGGGCGGCGCGCTGGATCAGGCCCAAATCATCTTTGCCCGTCAGGTGCAGGGTAATGCCGTCGTTATTAATGCTGTAGGTGGCTTTCTCGCCCCAGCGCGCGTCAGCAGGCTGATTCGAGAGCGTAATCTTCATCGCTTCGGTCATTTTATTTTTCCTTATTAGCAACTAGCAAACGGGCCGCCTGAAGGCAGCCCGTTATGTTATTTATTCTGCTTCATCTAACCAGACTAACAGAATCGCCTCCAGAATTTTTTCATTGGATGCGTTTGGATCGTCGTCGAAATCCTCTAAATCGCAGATCCACTGATGCATGTCGGTGAATCGTACGGTCTTCGGATCGAGATCCGGGTTCGCGTCGTAGAGCGCTTCGCCGATTTCACGGCTGTCTGTCCACTTCAGTCCCATATCAATGCTCGCGTGCGTGGTTGATGGTGTAGCGTGGGAATTCCACGACCAGATCTTCATCGGTCACCGCGGCCTGGCAGCTCAGGCGGCTGTCAGGCTCCAGACCCCATGCTTTATCCAGCATGTCGTCTTCGTCTTCGGTGCTCTCGACGAGAGAGTCGAAACCTTCACGCACGATGCAGTGGCAGGTGGTGCAGGCACAGGATTTTTCACAAGCGTGTTCCACTTCGATACCTGCACGCAGGGCAACATCGAGAATGGTTTCACCGGTCTTCGCTTCCAGAACAGCGCCATCCGGACAGAGGTCCGCATGAGGCAAAATAACAATCTTTGGCATATTAAACCTCGTCCACGGACTGGCCTTTCAGCGCGACGCGGACAGATTTGTCCATGCGGCGAGCAGCAAAGTCCTGGGTTTGTTTATCAACGTTTTTAATGGCTTCTTCTATTGCGTCAGCGTCATTGCCTTCTGCTACTGCGCTTAAATGCGCGGCAGCGTCGTCAATCACCTGGCGCTCAGCGGCGCTTAACAGCGCGGCATCGGCAGCGAGCGCGCCGTTCAGGCTCTCCAGCACGCGGGCGGCTTCAACTTTTTGTTCAGCCAGCATACGCGCCTTCACATCCTGCTCGGCGTAGCTCATTGAGTCCTGAATCATGGAGGCGATTTCGCCATCGGTCAGGCCGTAGGACGGCTTCACCTGAATGGACGATTCCACGCCGGTCGATTTTTCCATCGCCGTGACGCTCAGCAGACCGTCCGCATCCACCTGGAAGGTGACGCGAATATGCGCCCCGCCCGCAGGCAGCGCCGGGATACCGCGCAGCGCAAAGCGCGCCAGAGAGCGGCAGTCCTGCACCAGCTCGCGCTCGCCCTGCATCACGTGGATGGACATCGCGGTCTGGCCGTCTTTGAAGGTGGTGAACTCCTGCGCGCGCGCCACCGGAATAGTGGTGTTACGCGGGATCACTTTCTCCACCAGGCCGCCCATGGTTTCTAACCCGAGCGACAGCGGGATGACGTCCAGCAGCAGCATTTCGCTGTCCGGCTTGTTGCCGACCAGGATATCGGCCTGGATTGCGGCGCCCACGGCAACCACTTTGTCCGGGTCGATGGAGGTCAGCGGCGTGCGGCCAAAGAATTCACCCACGCGCTCGCGCACCAGCGGCACGCGAGTCGAACCGCCCACCATGACCACTTCCAGCACCTCGTTCGCCTCAACGCCCGCATCTTTCAGTGCGCGACGGCAGGCCAGCAGGGTGCGTTTCACCAGCGGGGCAATCAGATCGCTGAACTGGTCGCGGGCGATCTCACCCTGCCAGCCCGCAACGTTTACGGTAACCGTCTGCGCATCGCTCAGGGCGATTTTGGCGTCGATGGCCGCATCCAGCAGTTCACGCTGCACGCGCGCATCGCTGCGATCGCTGATTCCCGCCTGCTCGCGAATATAATCCGCCAGCAGATGATCGAAGTCATCGCCGCCCAGCGCGGAATCCCCGCCGGTCGCCAGCACTTCAAATACCCCGCGGCTTAAGCGCAGGATCGAGATATCAAAGGTACCGCCGCCGAGATCGTAAACCGCGATCACCCCTTCCTGACCGGAGTCGAGGCCGTAGGCAATCGCCGCCGCCGTCGGTTCGTTCAGCAGGCGCAGCACGTGCAGGCCTGCCAGACGCGCGGCGTCTTTGGTGCCCTGACGCTGTGCATCGTCAAAATAGGCCGGAACGGTGATGACTACACCGTCCAGATCGCCGCCAAGCGTTGCCGTCGCGCGCGCCGCCAGCGCTTTGAGGATGTCAGAGGAAACGCGAATCGGGTTCAGCAGACCGGCCGCGGTCGCAATCATCGGCAGGCCGTTTTCACTGGCCTGCAGCTGATACGGCAGATGCGGATAGCGGGTCTGAATATCGGCCAGCGAGCGGCCCATCATGCGCTTTACGGAGCTGATGGTGTTGGCCGGATCGCGCGCGGCGTTGGCGCGGGCGTCATAGCCGACCGCGTGACCCTGCTGCTGGTAGTGGACCACGGAAGGCAGCAGATGGCGGCCCTGCTCGTCAGCCAGCGTTTCCGCCTGGCCGCTGCGCACGGTCGCCACGAGGGAATTGGTGGTGCCCAGATCGATACCCACCGCCAGACGACGCTGGTGCGGTGCGGCACTTAAGCCAGGCTCACTAATTTGTAATAAGGCCATAATTGCTTCCGAAATTAAAAATCGAGCAGCTTTTCTTCGAGTTGTTCAGCACTGCTTCGCAGTTTATCGAGAAAACGGAGTTTGCGCACAGTGTCCGCCGCCGCGTCCCAGGTCTCGTTGTTCAGTTGCTCCATCATCTGCTGATGGCGGGTATCGAACATGCCCTTCACGCGCGTGATGAAGCTTTCCAGACGCGCTTCGTCTTTGGCCTGTTCAATCTCATCCAGCTCTTCGCGAAGCTCCAGCTGTTCCATCAGAAACGCGGTGTCGCGCACGGTATGCTGTTCGCTCGCCAGATCGAAACCGTGGAGCGAGAGCAGATATTCTGCACGCGCCAGCGGATGGCGCAGCGTCTGCCAGGCCTGGTTGATGGTCGCAGATTGGGAAACCGCAGCCAATTGCTCAGACTGAGTACCACTCGCGAATTTATCCGGGTGATACTGACGCTGAAGATCCTGAAAACGGATCGTCAGCGCCTGGAGATCAATCGGGTATTGAGCGGGTAGTCCGAAGAGAGTGAAGTAATCCATAACAATCTCAGGGGTAGCCTGTTAGAAGAAACCCCACGCGCAGCAGAGCCACGGTGGGGTTATACCTTCTTACTTCGCGCTGCAGATGCGTTGTCTGCGCTCGTTCACCCCAGTCACTTACTTATGTAAGCTCCCGGGGATTCACTCGCTTGCCGCCTTTCTGTAACGCGAATTAATCGGTATAACAGCGGAACGCGGTTAAACGTGGAAGCTTTCGCCGCAACCACACTCGTCTTTGACGTTCGGGTTCGTGAACTTGAACCCTTCGTTCAGGCCTTCTTTGACGAAGTCCAGCTGAGTGCCGTTGAGGAATTGCAGGCTTTTGCCATCGACCACCACCTTCACGCCCTTGTCTTCAAACACGGTGTCGTCAGACGCCGGCTCGTCAACAAACTCCAGTACGTAAGCCATACCAGAACAGCCGGAGGTACGTACGCCCAGTCGCAGGCCAAAGCCTTTACCACGGTTCGCCAGAAAAGAGCTTACTCGCGCGGCAGCGCTGTCGCTAAGGGTAATCGACATACTCAAACCTCAATTATTTTGCTTCACGTTTGCTTTTGTAATCCGCAATGGCGGCTTTGATCGCGTCTTCTGCCAGAATTGAACAGTGAATTTTCACCGGTGGCAGTTCGAGTTCTTCAGCAATATCCGTGTTCTTGATTGCCTGTGCTTCGTCCAGAGACTTGCCCTTCACCCATTCGGTAACCAGGGAGCTGGACGCGATAGCAGAACCACAGCCGTAGGTCTTGAAGCGCGCGTCTTCAATGATACCTTCATTGTTGACTTTAATCTGCAACTTCATCACGTCGCCACACGCCGGTGCGCCAACCATACCGCTGCCGACAGATTCGTCGCTGTTGTCAAAAGAGCCAACGTTGCGCGGGTTTTCGTAATGATCGATGACTTTTTCGCTGTATGCCATGATTGAATTCTCCTTATGTACCGATTAGTGATGTGACCATTCAATGCTGTTCAGATCCACGCCCTGCTTGAACATTTCCCACAGTGGAGAAAGGTCTCGCAGACGGCCGATGGAGTTGCGAACCAGCTTGATGGTGTAGTCAATCTCTTCTTCGGTAGTGAAACGACCTAAAGAGAAACGGATAGAGCTGTGCGCCAGCTCGTCGGTCATGCCCAGCGCGCGCAGCACGTAGGATGGCTCCAGGCTTGCAGACGTACAGGCAGAACCGGAAGAGACTGCCAGGTCTTTCAGCGCCATGATCAGCGATTCGCCTTCAACATAGTTGAAGCTGACGTTGAGGATGTTCGGAGCGCCCTGCTCGAGATCGCCGTTCAGATACACTTCTTCCATATCTTTCACGCCGTCCCACAGACGGTTACGCAGCGTGCGCAGGCGCGCCATCTCGGTTTCCATCTCTTCTTTCGCAATGCGGTACGCTTCGCCCATGCCCACGATCTGGTGAACAGGCAGCGTGCCGGAACGCATGCCGCGCTCGTGACCGCCGCCGTGCATCTGTGCTTCGATGCGGATACGCGGTTTACGACGAACGTACAGCGCGCCGATCCCTTTCGGGCCATAAATTTTGTGGCCGGAGAAGGACATCAGGTCCACTTTCAGCTGGCTCAGATCGATAGGCAGTTTGCCCACGCTCTGGGTCGCGTCAACGTGATAGATGATACCGCGCGCGCGGCACATTTCGCCGATGGTCGCGATGTCCTGAACGACGCCGATTTCGTTGTTAACGTGCATGATGGAAACCAGAATGGTGTCATCACGCATGGCCGCTTCGAGCTCTTTCAGGTCGATGATCCCGTTGCTCTGTGGCGCCAGGTAAGTCACTTCGTAACCTTCACGCTCCAGCTGGCGGCAGGTATCCAGCACGGCTTTGTGTTCGGTTTTGCTGGTGATGATGTGCTTGCCTTTTTTCTGATAAAAGTTGGCTGCACCTTTGATCGCCAGGTTGTCGGATTCGGTCGCACCGGAGGTGAAAACAATCTCACGCGGGTCGGCACCCACCAGGTCGGCAATCTGATTACGGGCGATATCAACCGCCTCTTCAGCATGCCAGCCAAAACGGTGTGAACGGGAAGCTGGGTTACCAAAGTTTCCGTCCAGGGTCAGACACTGCATCATTTTCTCGGCAACACGCGGGTCCACCGGCGTGGTTGCGGAGTAATCGAGATAAATCGGTAATTTCATTGCTCTTTAAACTCCGTACATCGCTTCAATGCAAGGAATCAGGCAACCGGCTGGATGTACGACCGAGTACGCGGGGCGTGACCGCCCCGGCCTGATTCTGAAATCTTTATCGTTTTATTACGCGCGCAGTTTGACGTCGATAGCGTCCTGCGCGCGGGTGCTGCGTTGGGAATCCTGACCGTGCTGACGACCAGAGACATCCAGAACTTCCTGGTTATTGACCAGTTCACCCAGGGTGATGTTGTTCAGGAAGCCGGTGAGACGGTCGCTCAGATCGCGCCACAGCGCGTGGGTCAGGCACTTATCGCCGCCCTGGCAGCCGCCTTTACCCTGGCAACGGGTCGCGTCAACGGATTCGTCAACTGCGCTAATCACTTCACCAACTGCAATACTGCCCGCGTCTTTACCCAGCAGATAACCGCCGCCTGGGCCACGAACGCTGGAAACCAGTCCATTTTTACGCAGTCTCGAGAACAGCTGCTCCAGGTAAGAGAGGGAGATCCCTTGTCGTTCAGAAATATCAGCCAACGGAACCGGGCCCGCTTCGGAGTTGAGCGCAACGTCCAGCATCGCGGTCACGGCATAACGCCCTTTAGATGTCAGTCTCATGTCTTACTTAACCTCAAACTCGCCCCTGCCCGGGGTTTTTTATTGTAAAATGGGGGTATTGCATAGCAGGGCCAAGTCTGACATTCCTGACTAAAATGGTCAACTATTTACTTGACTGTTTTAGTCAGGTATTTAACGTTCCGTGCCTTCCTTCATAACCCAGGTGCGGCCTGATGCCCTCACCCCAGCCCTCTCCCACGGGGAGAGGGGAAATCGACACTACTCTTTATTCTTCTGCTCAATCGACGCCAGAATCCCGCGCAGGATGTTAAGCTCCTGGCTTTCCGGGCGCGCGCGGGTAAACATGCGGCGCAGCTTGTTCATCACCTGGCCCGGGTGACCTTCACGAATAAAGCCGGTTGAGAGCAGCGTCTGCTCCAGGTGACCGTAGAAGCGCTCAAGGTCGTCCACCAGCGGGTAGGCCGTTTCTTCTTTAGGCTCTACCTGTTTCTCCTGCGTCGCCAGCCACGCCATACGCACCTCATAGGCGATAACCTGCACCGCCATCGCCAGGTTCAGCGAGCTATATTCCGGGTTAGCCGCGATGGCGACGTGATAATGGCACTTCTGCAGCTCGTCGTTGGTCAGGCCAACGCGCTCGCGGCCAAACACCAGCGCAACCGGAGCCTGTTCCGCTTCTGAGACGCTTTTCAGGCCGCATTCGCGCGGGTCCAGCATCGGCCACGGCAGCGTGCGTGAACGCGCGCTGGTGCCAACAACGAGGCTGCAGCCGGCCAGCGCTTCGTCAAGGGTATCGACGATCTGAGCGTTGCCGATCACGTCGCTGGCACCGGCCGCCAGGGCGATAGCCTGCGAGTCAGGTTTGACCAGCGGGTTAACCAGCCACAGGTTCGTTAAGCCCATGGTTTTCATAGCGCGGGCAACGGAGCCCATGTTGCCGGTGTGCGATGTTTCGACCAGCACGATTCGAATGTTTTGCAGCATAATTTTTAATGTCTGAATTCAGCGTCTGAAGAATATTCCGGCATATTATCATAAACGGGAGACATAATCCGATCCCACTGCTATACTCTGCGCCGATTTTCCTGTTCTTTAACATCCAGTGAGAGAGACCGATGCATCCGATGCTGACCATCGCCGTGCGCGCAGCGCGCAAGGCGGGTAATGTAATTGCCAAACACTACGAAACGCCAGACTCCGTAGAAACCAGCCAGAAAGGCAGCAATGATTTCGTGACTAACGTCGATAAAGCCGCAGAAGCGATTATTATCGAAACGATCCGCAAATCTTACCCGCAGCACACCATCATCACCGAAGAAAGCGGTGAACATGAAGGTACCGATCAGGATGTTCAATGGGTTATCGATCCACTGGATGGCACCACCAACTTTGTTAAACGCCTGCCACACTTCTCTGTGTCTATCGCAGTACGCATTAAAGGCCGTACTGAAGTCGCCGTTGTTTACGATCCAATGCGTAACGAACTGTTCACCGCTACCCGCGGTCAGGGCGCACAGCTGAACGGCTACCGTCTGCGCTGCAGCAACGCACGCGATCTGGACGGCACCATTCTGGCGACCGGTTTCCCGTTCAAGGCGAAACAGCACGCGACCACCTATATGAATATCCTGGGCAAACTGTTTACCGAATGCGCTGACTTCCGCCGCACCGGTTCTGCCGCGCTGGATCTGGCCTATGTAGCAACAGGCCGCGTTGACGGTTACTTCGAGCTGTCACTGAAGCCGTGGGACTTTGCTGCGGGCGAGCTGATCGCACGTGAAGCAGGCGCCATCGTGTGTGATTTCACCGGCGGCCATAACTATATGTCTACCGGCAACGTCGTTGCAGGTAACCCACGCGTTGTTAAAGCCATGCTGGCCAACATGCGTGATGAACTGAGCGATGCGCTGAAGCGTTAATCCCGGTCATTCCCTCTCCCCGTGGGAGAGGGAATCCCAACTAAAACGGCCGCAATCCTCTTCCCACCGGCATCGCGCTCATCCACATCGTCACCGCCGCAACCAGCAGAATCACCCCGCCCGCCAGCGCAAGCGTTGTCCACCCTACCTGCCGCCACAGCACCGGTGTTTTATTGCCGCTGAGTCTGACCGCAAGCTGACGGAAGCTGTGAACCAGCAGCGCTAAAGACGAAATGGTGAGAGACGTCCCTGCTGCCATCGCCAGCGCGGAGAGCATTCCCCAGCCAAACACGCCTATCACCTTGCTGAACAGCAGCACCATGATGGCCCCCGAACACGGGCGCATGCCCATCGAAAGAACAATCATCAGCCGCGCGCGCCAGTCGTCGCCGTTCTGCAATTGTTCCTGCGTGGGCAAATGCTGATGCCCGCAGCCGCAGTTTGCATCATGAACGTGGTGCGGCGTGAAGGTTTTGAATTTCGGTTTTTGCAGCAGCACGCGCAGCTTTTTCAGCGCCCGCCAGCAGAGGATCAGCCCCAGCACGCCCACCAGCGCGTAGCTTCCCTTCTCCAGCCAGAAACTGCTCATGTGCAGCTGGCGCGCGGGAAGCTGCAACAGCGAAAGCACGATCACGACGAGCGCAATCGCCACGCTGCCCTGAAGCAGCGAGGAGGCCAGCGTCAGCCCGATACTCGATTTCAGCTTCGACGGATGGGTGGCGAGCCAGGTCGTTATCACGATTTTGCCGTGCCCCGGCCCCAGCGCGTGCAGAACGCCATAGATAAAGCTGAACGCCAGCAGGGAACCACCCGCTTTGGTCGGGTTCTCCGCCACCGCCTTCAGCAGAGCGCTCATCTGCTGGTTGACCTCACGCTGCCAGACGATGCTTTTCATCATGACCTGCGGCCAGGCCTGCCACAGCCAGAGTGAACCGCAAACGGCCAGCAGGAGAAAAAGCGCCAGCGGCCAGAGGTGCAGCCAGCGGCGCGGTTTCCGAACCGGAGAGGAGATCACTGACATTGTAACGTTACCTCCTGCGCGAACTGTTTACCCAACTCCATGTCCTCAGGCGGTGCATCTTCCTTATCAAGCGAGACCGCAAAGTTCAGCGTCTCCTCGCTGGGTTTCGGGGTGTGAACGCCAATTTTGCAGTTTTTTTGCAGAGCGTCCGGCAATCGTACGTCGCCGTCTTTGTCATAGCGCATATCGACATAGTAGGTAGGATCAAAAGTGGAAAACGTGTACGTTTGCCCGGCCAGCGGCTGCGGATGCGCCAGCGGGAGCACAAACGTCAGCACCGCCTGATGCCCGTCACGCGTCATCCCGTATTCCGTTGGCCGGTTCAGAAATTTGACCTTTTGCCCGTTGTGCCAGAATTCCGTGAAGTAGTGCTGGCCGAGCACGTTGGCCATCACTTCCGCCGCCAGCTTTTTCCAGATTTCATCGCCGGGCTTCGCGTTTCCCGCATCATAGAGCAGATCGGCCGAGGTGATTTCATCCATCGTCCAGCGCATCTTCAGGCCGCTCAGCTGCGTGCCGTCGGTAACCAGCTCGGTCTGGAGGTCAATAAAACTGTGAGGGTGTGCGCTGGCGGTGAAGCTGATAACCGCCAAAAATAACGCCATCGCACTTTGTTTAACTGTTTGCATCAATTCCTCACGTCAAAAATTCTGTGATGTTCCCCAGCAATCCTGAGTGAAAGGCCTGCCGGCGCGCTTTTCAGCGCTCATCCTTTAGCTATTCTTATCAAACATTCACACTGGATACCCGACAGATGATGACGACGCTTGAAATTCCATCTGTGCTTTCCAGTTCGCAGCGCCGCTGCCAGGTGCTTTTGATGCTATACCTGCCCGATGCTGCCGTCACCGCAGAGAGCATAATCGCTGCCAACGGGGTGGACGACGCGATGGCACGGCAAGATATAGCCGAGACGCGCGATGAAATCCAGCGCTATCACCGGCTGGACATCGTCACGCACCACGACGGCAGCTACCGGATTGAAGGCACAGCCCTGAATCAGCGTTTATGCCTGCTGCACTGGCTGCGCCGGGCGCTGCGGCTTTGCCCGCAGTTTGTCTCACACCAGTTTACCCCCGCATTAAAAACCGCGCTTAAACAACACGGCATTGCGCGGCCGCTTTACGACGATGCGAACCTGCGGGCGCTGATCGGCTTCTGCTCCCGCAAGCTGCAGCGCCAGTTTGAATGCCGCGACGTCCAGTTTTTACAGCTCTATCTGCAATACTGTCTTATTCAGCACCAGCTCGGGAATACGCCACAGTTTTCTCACGTTCAGCGCAGCTGGACCCAGTCGAGAGGGGAGTATTTTACGGCCCAGGAGATCGTGCGTCACTGGAGACGTCGCGTGCCGCAGGGAGCGCACGGGGATGAACAGCTGTTTCTGGCGCTGCTGTTTATGATGCTGCGCACGCCCGATCCGGTGCTCGATAAACACCAGCAGGATCAGCGCTTGCGCCGGGCCATCGTGCGCATGGTCGCCCGTTTTCGCTCGCAGACCGGGATGAACTTCAGCGATGAGCAAGGGCTGACCGATCAGCTGTATATCCATCTGGCTCAGGCGCTGGACCGCTCGCTGTTTGAAATTGGCATCGACAATAGCTTGCCGGAGGAGATCCATCGTCTCTATCCCCGGCTGTTACGCACCACAAAGGAAGCGCTGTTTGAGCTGGAAGCGGAGTTTGGGCTGCGTTTTTCTGATGAAGAGATGAGTCTTGTCGCGGTGATTTTCGGCGCCTGGCTGATGCAGGAGACCGATCTGCACGAAAAACAGGTGATCCTGCTGACGGGAGACGATAAAGCCAGCGAGGACCTGATTGAACAGCAGCTTCGCGAGCTGACGCTGCTGCCGCTCAACATTCGCTATCTGACGCTGCAGGCTTTCCAGAAAGAGGGGGCACCGCGCGAGGCCGCGCTGGTTATCACCCCCTACCCTACCGTTCTGCCGCTGTTCTCGCCGCCGCTGATACATGCCGTTGAAACATTGAACGCGCAGCAGCAAGAACATATTCGCGCCATGCTGGAATCATAGCGAGGCGCGAGCGGCCACTTTCGGGCGAACAACGATGGCGGGTAAGGCGACCAGCGCCATCACCCAGAAAACCCCATGCCCCAGGTGCTGGTAGAGGAACCCCGCAAAGACCGTCATGATCGCGATACTGCCCCCCATCGCGACCGCCGAGTAGACGGCCTGCAGGCGAATAACGTCTCCGCCCTCGCGCGCAGCGATATAGCGCATCGCCGCCAGATGGCACACGGTAAAGGTGCCGCAGTGAAGAATTTGCGCCACTATCAGCCACGGCAGATCGGTCGTCCAGCCCATAATCCCCCAGCGCGCCACGCCGCACACGGCGGAAAGCAGCAGAAGGTCTCGCGCGCCAAAGCGACGGAACAGCTTCTTGCTCAGGGCGAAGATAATGACTTCGGCCACTACCCCCAGCGACCACAGATAGCCCACTGCGGAAGCAGAATATCCCGCCCCCTGCCAGTAGATGGCGCTGAAGCCATAGTACGCCGCATGCGCCCCCTGAAGCAGACAGACACACGCCAGAAAACGCCAGCTTTGTGCCACCAGGCTCCGCCAGGCGGGCCATCCTGCGCTCTCCTGATGGCGGCTTTCCCCTTGCGGCATCACCGACGGACGCAGCAGCATACCCAGCAGCATCGAGGCAATACCGATACTCAGCAGGGCGAGAATGGCGCGGTAATCGTAAAGGCTGACCAGTTTGCCCACCAGCGCGGAACCAATCACAAAGGCAATTGAGCCCCACAGGCGCACGCGGCCGTAGTCCATGGTGATCTGCTTTTGCCAGGTGTTCGCCAGGGCATCCGTCAGCGGTACCAGCGGTGAGAAGAACAGGTTAAAGCCGACCATCACCACCATCAGCCAGGCAAACTGGTGGCTGACCCAGAAGCAGGCAACAAAGACCAGCGTCAGCAAAGCAAGAATGCGCACGGCCTTGATCAGTAAGGAGGGATCGCTGACGCGCGGGGCAATCAGCAGGCTGCCGAGGAAACGCGCCACCAGCCCGGCCCCCAGCAGGACACCGATAGTCTCAGGAGTCAGACCGATACCCTTGAGCCAGACGCTCCAGAAAGGCAGAAAAATACCGTAGCTAAAGAAATAGGTGAAATAACTGAGCGCCAGCCAGCGCGTGGAATGCAAGACCATGAATCCCTCCCGAAATCGAGGCCATAGTCTGGCGAGAATATAAAAATTAAGCAAGTAGATAGCCTGCTATAAATTAACGAAAAATTAACATCTTGTGCAGTCGTCTGGCTTATGGCAGGGAATGAAAATATGTATTACGTTTAAATTACTCCACTTGCAGAGGTTTTTCTGCCATGAACTCACTACGTTATTTCGATTTCGGTCAGTCACGTCACCTGCTGCTGCTGATTGGCCGCATCGCGCTTGTCGTGCTGTTTATCATCTTTGGCTATCCAAAACTGACGGGGTTTAGCGGCACCGTACAATATATGACCTCGCTGGGTACGCCGATGCCCATGCTGGCGGCCATTATTGCGGTGGTGATGGAAGTCCCTGCTGCCATCCTGATCGTGCTGGGCTTTTTCACCCGCCCGCTCGCGGTACTGTTTGTATTCTATACGCTGGGCACGGCGATTATCGGTCACCATTACTGGGATATGACCGGTGATGCGGTCGTGCCGAATATGATTAACTTCTATAAGAACGTCAGTATTGCTGGCGCCTTTATTTTGCTGGCGATTGTCGGACCTGGAGCCATTTCCCTCGACCGGCGTTAAGCCATAAAAAAAGGCCGCAAGCGCGGCCTTTTTTATTTCTGCCAGGCAGAGGAATTATGCGTATACCGGGAAGCGTGCGCAGATATCCAGAACTTTACCTTTGACGCGCTCGATAACCGCTTCGTCATTGATGTTGTCCAGAACGTCACACATCCAGCCAGCCAGCTCTTTCACTTCCGCTTCTTTGAAGCCGCGGCGAGTCACGGCCGGAGAACCGATACGGATACCGGAGGTCACGAACGGGCTCTTCGGATCGTTTGGCACGCTGTTTTTGTTCACGGTGATGTTGGCGCGGCCCAGGGCTGCGTCAGCTTCTTTACCGGTCAGGTTCTTATCAACCAGATCCAGCAGGAACAGGTGGTTTTCAGTACCGCCGGAGACCACTTTGTAGCCACGGTTCAGGAACACTTCCACCATCGCTTTGGCGTTCTTAGCAACCTGCTGCTGATAAACCTTGAATTCTGGCTCCATCGCTTCTTTCAGCGCTACCGCTTTAGCCGCGATAACGTGCATCAGCGGGCCGCCCTGCGCGCTTGGGAATACAGCGGAGTTCAGTTTTTTGTACAGCTCTTCGTCACCGCCTTTCGCCAGGATCAGGCCACCGCGTGGACCCGCCAGGGTTTTGTGGGTGGTGGTGGTCACAACGTGAGCGTGTGGAACCGGGTTCGGGTAAACGCCAGCGGCAATCAGACCCGCAACGTGCGCCATGTCGACGAACAGGTAAGCACCAATGCTGTCTGCGATTTCACGCATTTTTGCCCAGTCAACGATACCGGAGTAAGCAGAGAAGCCACCGATGATCATCTTCGGTTTGTGCTCTTTAGCCTGCTTCGCCATGTCTTCATAGTCAATTTTGCCGGACTCATCAATACCGTAAGGGATGATGTTGTACAGTTTGCCGGAGAAGTTAACCGGGGAGCCGTGAGTCAGGTGGCCGCCCTGCGCCAGGTTCATACCCAGAACGGTATCGCCCGGCTGCAGCAGCGCGGTGTAGACCGCGAAGTTAGCCTGAGAGCCAGAGTGCGGCTGCACGTTCGCGTAGTCAGCGCCAAAGAGTTCTTTCGCACGGTCGATAGCCAGCTGCTCAACGATATCCACGTACTCGCAACCGCCGTAGTAGCGTTTGCCCGGGTAACCTTCAGCATATTTGTTAGTCAGCTGAGAACCCTGCGCCTGCATGACGCGCGGGCTGGTGTAGTTTTCGGAGGCGATCAGTTCGATGTGCTCTTCCTGACGTACTTTTTCCTGCTCCATAGCCTGCCACAGTTCGGCATCATAATCGGCAATGTTCATTTCACGCTTTAACATCCGCATCTCCTGACTCAGCTAACAAGTAAATTTTGGCCTGAAAAGGCAGTCCTGTTGGACGACGGGCAACAGTATAACTGATTAGTTCTGTGATAACAGGTCTTGACAAACGATTTTACGCAAACGTTTTCCTTCGCGCCACGCAAGGGTTTGAGGAATAAAGCTCTCGCCCTTTCCAGCGGATTTCTTTTCAGGTTTGTGATGCATATTTTTCATCTTGCAAAGAACCATTTACAACGCAGGGGTATTTTTTATAAGATGCATTTAAAATACATCATTAAAGTCACATCGGAAGGAAGCTGCCATGCTCGACGCTCAAACCATCGCTACCGTTAAAGCCACCATCCCCCTGCTGGTGGAAACCGGCCCTAAACTCACTGCCCATTTCTACGATCGCATGTTCACGCATAACCCGGAGCTCAAAGAAATTTTCAACATGAGCAACCAGCGTAACGGCGATCAGCGCGAAGCGCTTTTCAACGCCATCGCGGCCTACGCCAGCAATATTGAAAACCTGGCGGCACTGCTGCCCGCGGTGGAAAAAATCGCGCAGAAACACACCAGCTTCCAGATCCAGCCCGAGCAGTACAACATTGTGGGTAGCCACCTGCTGGCAACGCTGGACGAGATGTTCAGCCCGGGCCAGGAGGTGCTGGACGCGTGGGGTAAAGCCTACGGCGTGCTGGCAAACGTGTTTATCAACCGCGAAACGCAGATCTACAGCCAAAACGCCAGCAAGAACGGCGGCTGGGAAGGCACGCGCGCCTTCCGCATCGTTGAGAAAACGCCGCGCAGCGCGCTGATTACCAGCTTTGAATTTGAGCCGGTGGACGGACAGCCGGTTGCCGATTACCAGCCGGGCCAGTATCTGGGCGTGTGGCTGAAGCCTGAAGGTTTCCCGCATCAGGAGATCCGCCAGTATTCTCTTACCCGCAAGCCAAACGGCAAAGGCTATCGCATTGCGGTGAAGCGTGAGGACGGCGGTCAGGTCTCCAACTGGCTCCACAACGAAGCTAACGTGGGCGACGTGATCCATCTGGCCGCGCCGGCGGGCGATTTCTTCATGGCCGTAGAAGCGAATACCCCGGTTACGCTGATCTCTGCGGGCGTCGGCCAAACGCCAATGCTGGCGATGCTCGATACGCTGGCGAAAGCCAATCACGGTGCGCAGGTCAACTGGTTCCACGCTGCGGATAACGGCGACGTGCAGGCCTTTGCGGATGAAGTGAAAACGCTCGGGGCGTCCCTGCCGCGCTTCACCGCGCACACCTGGTATCGCCTGCCGACGGATGCAGACCGCGCGGCCGCACGGTTTGACACTGAAGGCCTGATGAATTTAAGCCAGATGGAAGGGGCGTTTAGCGCGCCAGACATGCAGTTCTACGTCTGCGGGCCGGTAGCGTTTATGCAGTATGCCGCCCAGCAGCTGGTGGATCTGGGCGTGAACAAAGACAACATTCACTACGAATGTTTCGGGCCGCATAAGGTGCTGTAATGAAAAAGCCCCTCGTTCGAGGGGCTTTTTTTTCGCCGGGTGGTTGCACCTTACCCGGCCTACAAAACCGTTGGCATTGTTAAATCGCGGCGTCGTCTTCTTCGCCGGTACGGATACGGATCACGCGCGCCACGTCAAAGACGAAGATTTTACCGTCGCCGATTTTGCCCGTCTGCGCGGTGCGGATAATGGTATCCACGCAGGTATCGACGATATCGTCGCTGACCACGATTTCAATTTTTACTTTCGGCAGAAAGTCGACCATGTATTCTGCGCCACGGTAAAGCTCGGTGTGGCCCTTCTGACGACCAAAACCTTTCACTTCCGTCACGGTCATCCCGGTGATGCCGACTTCCGCCAGCGCTTCACGCACGTCATCCAGTTTGAAAGGTTTAATAATCGCATCAATCTTTTTCATGGTGGGTCCTTAAACTCTTGCCTGTAAGCTGCCTCGTAATCGATTGCTCACAGTATCATACGGCATTACTCTTTAAAATCGTTTGCTTCCAGCTCGTGGCGCGACAGCAGCTTGTAGAACTCGGTGCGGTTGCGTCCGGCCATGCGCGCCGCGTGGGTCACGTTGCCTTTGGTTATCTGCAATAGCTTGCGCAGATAGTTCAGCTCGAACTGATTCCGCGCTTCCGCAAACGTCGGCAGGGCCGTGTTTTCCCCTTCCAGCGCCTGCTCCACCAGCGCATCGCTGATCACCGGTGAGGAGGTCAGCGCCACGCACTGCTCAATCACGTTCACCAGCTGGCGCACGTTACCCGGCCAGCCTGCGGCCATCAGCCGCTTAATCGCGTCGGTGGAAAACGCGCGCACGAACGGTTTATGGCGATCGGCCGCCTGGCGCAAAAGATGGTTCGCCAGCAGCGGAATGTCTTCCGCGCGCTCCGCCAGCGCCGGGATCTTCAGATTCACCACGTTCAGACGGTAGTAGAGATCTTCGCGAAACTCGTTGCGCGCCATCACTTTTGGCAAGTCGCGGTGGGTGGCGGAAATAATGCGCACATTAATATCGATATCGCGGTTGCTGCCCAGCGGGCGAACTTTACGCTCCTGCAACACGCGGAGCAGTTTGACCTGCAGCGGTGCGGGCATGTCGCCAATCTCGTCCAGGAACAGCGTGCCGCCTTCCGCGGCCTGGAACAGCCCTTCCCGGCTGCTCACCGCGCCGGTGAATGCGCCGCGGGCGTGTCCAAACAGTTCAGATTCGAGCAGCTGTTCCGGAAGCGCGCCGCAGTTAATGGCGATAAAGGCGTTTTTACTGCGCGGGCTGGCGTTATGGATCGCCTGCGCCAGGATCTCTTTTCCGGTTCCGCTCTGGCCGTTGATGAGCACGCTGACGTCGGACTGCGCCACCATCCGGGCCTGTTCAAGCAGACGCAGCATAATGGGGCTGCGGGTGACGATGGACTCCCGCCACGCTTCATCCCCCGCCGGGGCGGCATGTTCCAGCGCGCTGTCGATAGCCTTATACAGCGCGTCTTTGTCCACCGGCTTGGTCAGGAAGCTGAAGACCCCCTGCTGCGTCGCGGCAACCGCATCCGGGATCGACCCGTGCGCCGTCAGGATAATCACGGGCATACCCGGCTGCTGCTTCTGGATCTCCGCGAACAGCTGCAGGCCATCCATTTCGTCCATCCGCAGGTCGCTTATCACCAGATCGATTTTCTCGCGACTGAGGATTTTTAGCCCTTCCAGCCCGCTTTCAGCGGTCACGACGCTGTAGCCTTCGCTCACCAGACGCATCCCCAGCAGCTTTAACAGCCCGGGATCGTCATCCACCAGTAAAAGATGGGCAGGTTTACGGCTCGTCATGCTTCACATCCTCTTGTTTCGGCGTATCGCTGTCCGGTGCAGCGGATGAGCTCCCCGGCTGATATTTACGCGACGAGAGCTGCCTTTCGATATCGGTCAGGTTTTCCAGCTTACGCGTCGTGGTATCCAGCTGCGTACGTAAATGTTGCTGCTGTTGACGCAGCGTATCAAGCTCGCTGTCGGTTGACTGCTGCAGCTTGCTGTAGCGGGAGCGCTCTTCAGACAGCTGAAGCTGTAATGTCTGCCCATCGCGCCAGAGCTGGTATACCGGGCGTACCTGCACGGGAAGATTGACCACGTACGTGTCCAGTCGGGTCACATTGACGCGACGTTCAACGGGGGTAATTTTCGCATCTGCGAGTAAAATCCCGCGCTTGAAAGCGTCCTGCCAGGTGTCGTCATCCAGCATCGCCGCCTTCGAGCGGGCGTCTACCGGCGCCAGACGCTGGGCGCAATCTATCCCACGCAGCCAGAACAGCGGGTTGCTTTCAACGTCATGTCCTGACAGGTTCCAGATGTCGTCACAGCGGGTTGAGAGGAAGTCTGCCAGCTGGTTATCGGGCCATTTATCTTCCTGTTTATCGCTAATGGCACTTTGTGGCGCATGGGAAACACACCCTGCCAGAAATAAACAGGGCAGGCTCAGGCGAAGCGTTTTGCTGGAAAACACCGCACGTACGGCGCGGAAAAAGACGTGTGACATACTCACCAGACATAGATTCATTTTATTGATTTTTCCGGCTCACGGGCAGTTCGATACGGAAGCAAACATCTGAACGTTCGTCCGCGGCAATGTTTAGCTCACCCTGCATGCGTCGTATGCAGTCCCGGGCGATGCTCAAGCCCAGACCGCTTCCTTTAACCGCGCCTTTCCGCTGATGACTTCCCTGGAAAAAGGGTTCGAAGATCATGGTTTTTTCGTCATCGGGGATCGGGGTGCCGGTGTTTGCGACGTCAATAAACACCCGTGAACCATTCGTATTACTTCGGATATAAATGTTACCGGATTCAGTACCATAGTGCACCGCATTGGAGTAAAGATTATCCAGAACGCTCATCAGCAGCATGGGTTCAGCCAGGCACGCAGGCGCATTCAGCTCGACGCCGGTATGCATCATTTTAGCTCTTGCTGGCAAGCTGTGGGCGGAGATCACCATATCCACCAGCGGCTCAATCTCAACGTTTTCCAGTACAACCGCCCCGTCAGCCAGCTTGCGGTTGTAATCCAGCAGTTGCTCAATCAGCTTTTGCAGATTGCGGCTGCTGTTATCCAGGATCTCAACAATTTCTTTCTGCTCTGGCGTAAGGGGCCCGGCCACTTCGTCCGCCAGCAGCTCCGTCCCTTCGCGCATGCTGGCCAGCGGCGTTTTAAGCTCATGAGAGATATGGCGCAGGAACTGATGGCGCTGTGATTCGAGCCACGCCAGGCGCTCGGACAGCCAGATAATGCGCTGGCCTACGGATCGCAGCTCGCGGGGACCTTTAAAGGCTACCGTATCCCCGAGCGATTTCCCCTCCCCCAGGCGGTTGATCATACGCTGAATGCCCTTTACCGGGCCGATGATCATGCGGGTAAAGAGCAGTACCAGCCCGAGGCTCACCAGGAACAGCACCAGCGCCTGCCAGCCGAAAAACTGGCCACGCTCGGCAATCTCCTGCTGGAGCTGCTGGCCGCGAGAGAAAATCACCGCGCGCGTAGACTGCACCATCTCGGTATTGGCGCTGGCAAAAGCTTCGAGGCGCGCGGCGGCAACGGCATCCGGGCCGCTGTTGCTGCACTGCAGCTGCGCGAGATCGTTCAAATCCTGACGCAACGCCTGATAGAGCTTGTCATCAGGTAAGACCCCCGCGTGAGCGTCCAGCATTTCGCTGTAGCGTTTACGCTGGCTCTGATAAACCTTTTCCAGCGTCCGATCGTCAAGCACGCAATACTGACGATAGCTGCGCTCCATCTCCAGCGCGGCGTTGGTCATCGCTTCACTGCGTCTGGCGTCGATGAGCGTCGTACGGTTGGTCAAAGCCGCCTGCGCGCTCAGCGCGTTCAGGCTTTGCCACGCCTGCCAGGCAAGGATCAGCAGCGGCAGCAGGATCAGCAGGAAGGCCATCATGACGAGCTGCCGCAGGGAGCGGGGGAAAACGGGCCAGCGTTTCAACGCATTACTCTCTTAATGGGGGTTTACGCAGAGCGTAACTGAGTCTGCCCTTCAGATACAACAAAGCCGGGTAAAAACCCGGCTTTGTCATGGAATGAGGCGGTGCCTAACTCGACGTTTCGCCCTGGCCTGATAAAGCATCGCTATGATCAGTAGTTGGACGGCAGGCACCTTTTTGTGCGTCATTCGAAGTTTATGTAGCGCGTCCCGAAGGGGCTGACATAAGAAGGTGAATGAGCCACTGGTTAATATTATGCAACACCCGTGCCAGAATGCAAAACAAAATATTAACAGTTTGAAATATATGATTTTTACTCGTTTATCACGTTAATTATCGGTTGAATGATTTTCAGGCTAAGTGTCGCTATTCAGCAACACCTTAAGGGGAACCTTACCTGACATATATAAATCAAAGAGTTAAATGTCTCCATTTGGAGACAGCTATATTGCGGGTCTGTCGCGTAATTGCGACACAAACAAAAAAGCCCGGTCGAGCTTTCGCTTACCGGGCCTGGAAGGGGGTGGGGCTAAAACTTAACCCAGCTGCTTACGCGCGTTGCGGAAGATACGCATCCACGGGCTGTCCTCGCCCCAGTTTTCCGGGTGCCAGGAGTTGCTCACGGTACGGAATACGCGTTCCGGGTGCGGCATCATGATGGTCGCGCGACCGCTTTCGCTGGTCACTGCCGTAATACCGTTGGCGGAGCCGTTCGGGTTAGCCGGATAGGTTTCCGTCACCTTGCCGAAGTTATCGACAAAGCGCAGCGCTACCAGGCCTTTGCTCTCCAGCTGAGCCAGATGCGCAGCGTCGCGCACTTCTACCTGTCCTTCACCGTGGGAAACGGCGATTGGCATCTGTGAACCGACCATTCCCTGCAGCAGCAGAGACGGGCTTTGGGTCACTTCCACCAGGCTGAAGCGCGCCTCGAAGCGGTCAGACTGGTTGCGCACAAAGCGCGGCCAGGCTTCGCTGCCCGGGATCAGCTCGCGCAGGTTAGACATCATCTGGCAGCCGTTACACACGCCCAGCGCCAGGGTCTGCGGACGGTGGAAGAAGGTTTCGAACTCGTCGCGCACGCGGCTGTTGAACAGGATGGACTTCGCCCAGCCTTCGCCCGCGCCCAGCACGTCGCCGTAGGAGAAGCCGCCGCACGCCACCAGCGCCTGGAAATCTTCCAGACCGGTACGCCCGGCCAGCAGGTCGCTCATGTGGACGTCGATAGCGTCAAAGCCCGCGCGGTGGAAGGCGGCCGCCATCTCAACGTGGGAGTTGACGCCCTGCTCGCGCAGCACGGCCACTTTTGGACGCGCGCCCGTCGCTATGTACGGCGCGGCGATGTCTTCGTTGATGTCGAAGGAGAGCTTCACGTTCAGGCCTGGATCCTGGTCATTCGCTTTCGCGTTATGCTCCTGATCGGCACATTCCGGGTTGTCACGCAGGCGCTGCATCTGCCAGGTGGTTTCTGCCCACCACATGCGCAGCGTGGTGCGGCTTTCGCTGAACACGGCGTGACCGTCTGCTTCAATGACGAAGCGGTCGCCCTGAACGGCTTTGCCCAGATAGTGCACGCAGTCTGCCAGACCATGCTTCGCCAGAATCGCTTCAACCGCGTCGCGATCTGCCGCACGCACCTGAATCACGGCGCCCAGCTCTTCGTTGAACAGCGCCGCCAGACGGTCTTCGCCCAGCGTCGCAATGTTCGCTTCCACGCCGCAGTGGCCGGTGAAGGCCATCTCTGCCAGGGTCACCAGCAGGCCACCGTCGGAACGGTCGTGGTAGGCCAGCAGCTTACGCTGCGCCACCAGCGCCTGAATCGCGTCGTAGAAGCCTTTCAGCTGCGCCACGTCACGCACGTCGGCTGGCTTATCGCCGAGCTGGCGGTAAACCTGCGCCAGCGCGGTAGCACCCAGCGCGTTGTGGCCTTTGCCCAGGTCAATCAGCAGCAGGGCGTTGTCTTCGGTCGCAAGCTGCGGCGTAACGGTGTGACGCACGTCTTCCACGCGGGCAAACGCGGTGATCACCAGCGACAGCGGAGAGGTCATCTCGCGCTGTTCGTTGCCTTCCTGCCAGCGGGTTTTCATCGACATGGAGTCTTTGCCCACCGGAATGGTCAGGCCGAGGGCAGGACACAGCTCCTCGCCCACCGCTTTCACGGCTTCATACAGGCCAGCATCTTCGCCAGGGTGGCCGGCAGCGGCCATCCAGTTGGCGGAGAGCTTGATACGTTTGATATCGCCAATCTGCGTCGCGGCGATGTTGGTCAGCGCTTCACCGACCGCCAGACGGGCAGAGGCCGCGAAGTCCAGCAGCGCCACCGGGGTGCGTTCGCCGAGAGCCATCGCTTCGCCGTAGTAGCTGTCGAGGCTCGCGGTGGTCACGGCGCAGTTCGCGACCGGGATCTGCCACGGGCCGACCATCTGGTCGCGCGATACCATACCGGTCACGGTGCGGTCGCCGATGGTCACCAGGAAAGTTTTCTCTGCCACAGCAGGCAGGTGCAGCACGCGGTTTACCGCTTCTGCCACGGTGATGCCCTGGCGATCCAGCGCTTTGCCGGCCGCTTTGCGGGTGGTTACGTCGCGGGTCATCTTCGGCGTTTTACCGAGCAGAACGTCGAGCGGCAGATCGATCGGCTGGTTGTCAAAGTGGGTGTCGCTTAAGGAAAGGTGCTGCTCTTCGGTCGCTTCACCGATGACGGCATACGGCGCGCGCTCGCGGCGGCACAGCTCGTCAAACAGCGGCAGCTGGTCGGCAGCAACCGCCAGCACGTAGCGCTCCTGGGATTCGTTACACCAGATTTCCAGCGGGCTCATGCCCGGCTCATCGCTCAGGATGTCGCGCAGGTTGAAGCGCCCGCCGCGGCCACCGTCGCTCACCAGCTCCGGCATGGCGTTGGACAGACCGCCCGCGCCCACGTCGTGGATGAAGAGGATCGGGTTGGCGTCGCCCAGCTGCCAGCAGCGGTCGATCACTTCCTGGCAGCGGCGCTCCATCTCAGGGTTGTCGCGCTGCACGGAGGCGAAGTCGAGATCCGCATCAGACTGGCCGGAGGCCATAGAAGAGGCCGCTCCGCCGCCCAGACCGATGTTCATCGCCGGGCCGCCCAGTACGATCAGCTTCGCGCCGACGACGATCTCGCCTTTCTGCACGTGATCGGCACGGATGTTGCCGATCCCGCCCGCCAGCATGATCGGCTTGTGGTAGCCGCGCAGCTCTTCGCCGTTGTGGCTGTCCACTTTCTCTTCATAGGTACGGAAGTAACCGTTCAGCGCCGGACGACCAAATTCGTTGTTAAACGCCGCGCCGCCCAGCGGGCCTTCGGTCATGATATCCAGGGCGGTCACGATGCGCTCTGGCTTGCCGAAATCTTCTTCCCACGGCTGCTCAAAGCCCGGGATACGCAGGTTGGAGACGGAGAAACCGACCAGACCCGCTTTAGGTTTAGCGCCACGACCGGTCGCGCCTTCGTCACGGATTTCACCGCCGGAGCCGGTCGCCGCGCCCGGCCACGGGGAGATCGCCGTCGGGTGGTTGTGGGTTTCCACTTTCATCAGGATATGCGCGGGCTCCTGATGGAAGTCATAGCGCCCTGCTTCGCGATCGGCGAAGAAGCGGCCCACCTCGGAACCTTCCATTACCGCGGCGTTGTCTTTATAGGCAGACAGCACATGGTCCGGGGTTTGCTCCATGGTGTTTTTGATCATTTTGAACAGCGACTTCGGCTGCTGTTCGCCGTCAATAATCCAGTCGGCGTTGAAAATCTTGTGGCGGCAGTGCTCAGAGTTAGCCTGCGCGAACATATAGAGTTCGATGTCGTTCGGGTTACGGTTGAGCTTAACAAACGCATCCTGGAGGTAGTCGATTTCGTCTTCTGCCAGCGCCAGGCCGAGACGCAGGTTGGCGTCAATCAGCGCCTGACGGCCCTGCCCCAGCAGGTCTACGCTCTGTACCGGCGCAGGCTGATGGTGAGAGAAAAGCTTCTGCGCGTCATCGAGAGAGGTAAATACGCTCTCCATCATGCGATCGTGCAGTTCAGCCGCAACCGCCTGCCACTGCGCGTCGCTCAGGGTAGAGGCTTCCACGTAGTACGCCACGCCGCGTTCCAGACGGTTAATCTGGTTCAGGCCACAGTTGTGGGCGATATCGGTGGCTTTGGAAGACCAGGGGGAGATGGTGCCCGGACGAGGCGTCGCAAGGATCAGTTTGCCGGTTGGCGTATGGCTGCTCAGGCTTGGACCATACTTGAGCAGGCGTTCCAGCTGTACGCGCTCCTCTGCATTGAGGGGGGCATTCAGGTCAGCAAAATGGACATACTCAGCGTAAATATTGCTTACCGGAAGGTCGGCCGCCTGAAAACGTGCCAGCAGTTTAGTGATACGGAAGGCAGACAGTGCAGGCGAACCACGCAGAATTTCCATCATAAGTCTCTCGTCTTCGAAGCGCCGGGGCGCTTACAGTGTGCGCAAGGGGGGAAAACGGGCGTCATTATAGAGAATCCTGAGCGCCGACGAAACCGTTTGCGTCGAAATAAAATTTGCACAGAGATTTAACAATAGATGTGACCTGTCTCTCTAATTGGTTGCCAAGTGGCGCAAGTTTACGCAAAATGCCGCTCATTCAATGGCAAACCTTATGATTAACATGGCTACAGCAGACTGAGGCAACCGGCGTCGCAGAGAATTAACTAATTGAAAAAATTAAAGATTAATTATCTGCTCATCGGCATTGTAACGTTGCTGCTGGCAGTGGCCCTCTGGCCTTCCATCCCCTGGTTCGGCAAAGCCGAAAACCGTATCGCCGCCATTCAGGAGCGGGGGGAATTGCGCGTCAGTACCCTCAACTCGCCGCTGATTTACAGCGACGTCAACGGCAAAATCATTGGCCTGGATTATGAACTGGCACAACAGTTCGCCGATTATCTTGGCGTGAAGCTTAAAATCACCGTCCGCCAGAATATCAACCAGCTGTTTGACGACCTCGATAACGACGATGCCGATATGCTCGCCGCCGGGCTGGTGTATAACAGCGAGCGCAGTAAGAACTACCAGCCAGGCCCGACCTACTACTCCGTTTCGCAGCAGCTGGTTTACCGCGTCGGGAGCCTGCGCCCGCGCTCGCTGTCCACGATTAACGATCGGCAGCTGACGATTGCGCCCGGCCACGTGGTGATTGACGATCTGCGGGAGCTTAAGGAGAAGAAATATCCCGACCTGAGCTGGACGGTGGATCCGAAACTCGGCACGACGGAGCTGCTGGAGCAGGTAAAAGATCAGAAGGTGCCCTACACCATCGCCGATTCGGTCGCGATCAGCCTGTTCCAGCGGGTGCATCCTGAAATCGCCGTGGCGCTGGACGTCACCGACGAGCAGCCCGTGACCTGGTTTAGCCAGCTTGATGACGATCAGACCTTCTCTGCCGCGATGCTTGATTTCTTCAACACCATCAATGAAGACGGTACCCTGGCGCGTCTGGAGGAGAAGTACCTCGGGCACGGCGATGACTTTGACTACGTTGACACCCGCAGCTTCCTGCGCGCGGTAGATAGCGTCCTGCCGGACCTGCAGCCGCTGTTCGAAAAATACGCCCAGGAGATTGACTGGAAACTGCTGGCGGCTATTTCGTATCAGGAATCCCACTGGGATACCCAGGCCACGTCGCCCACGGGCGTACGCGGTTTGATGATGTTAACCAAAAATACCGCGCTGAGCCTGGGCGTCAATGACCGTACCGATGCCGAACAGAGCATCAGCGGCGGCGCGCGCTACCTGCAGGATATGATGGCCAAAGTACCGGAAACGGTGCCGGAAGAAGAGCGGATCTGGTTTGCGCTGGCGGCCTATAATATGGGCTACGCGCATATGCTTGATGCGCGAGCGTTGACGGCAAAAACGAAAGGTAACCCGGACAGCTGGTCAGACGTTAAGCAGCGCCTGCCGCTGCTGAGCCAGAAGCCATGGTATAACAAGCTGACATACGGCTACGCGCGCGGACATGAAGCCTACGCCTATGTGGAAAACATCCGTAAATATCAGATTAGCCTGGTCGGGTATCTGCTGGAGAAAGAGAAAGAGGCGACGGAGGCCAAACAGCTGGCTCAAAGCTACCCGGTCGTGGCGCCGGACGAGCTTAATCGTCCGACAGCTTCAGTTCTGCCTTTTGCTGCTTTTTCTGCTGACGGCGCATTCGAAAGAAATCGCTTAATAGCCCCGAACACTCTGGTGCAAGTACCCCACCGATAGTCTTCACCTGGTGGTTCATACCCGGGTGACCCAGCACGTCCATCAGCGAACCGGCCGCACCGGTTTTTTCATCCCGCGCGCCGAAAACCAGAGTCCCGATCCGGCTGTGCACCATCGCGCCGGAGCACATCACGCACGGCTCCAGCGTCACATACAGCGTGGTATCAAGCAGGCGATAGTTTTGCAGAACCAGACCGCCCTGGCGAAGCGCCATAATTTCGGCATGCGCAGTAGGATCGTGGCGACCAATAGGACGGTTCCACCCTTCGCCAATCACCTGGTTGTTATGAACCAGCACCGCGCCCACGGGCACTTCGCCCTCGTCCCAGGCGCGTTGAGCCAGCGTCAGCGCGTGGCGCATCCAGTATTCATGATTGTGTTCAGGGTTGGACAAAGGCTGATACTCCAGTCGAAAAGCGGGCAGCATTATACACGCCCATTATGGATAAGCCTATTCGAGTTGCTGAAGTTCGCCTGATGGCGTGACGCGCCAGCGGTGCTGGCAAAAATAGAGCAGCGGGTTGTCCTGCTTGCTGTCGCTGTAGCCGCTGTACAGGCGCAGCGGCGTACCGATGCGTTTTTCCAGCTGGACCACTTTTTCATGCCCCAGGCAGCGCAGGGTCAGCACCCAGCCGCCGTAACCGCGGGCAATTTGCGTGGCGATAAGATTCACGCGCGGAAGCCAGGGGGTATCAAAGTAGACCTGCTCCACCAGCGTCTGCGGGGAGCCGGTAATGAGCCAGATGTCGGCATCATTCGCGTCGAGATAGCTGGTCAGGCGCGCCTGCACCACCGGAAAGGCGGCGACGTGGCTGCGAAACCAGTGCGCAAAATCCTTTTCGAGCTGCTTAAGCCGCGCTTCGCTGTGCCCAAAGGTACATCCCCACAGCAGCAGACTCATCGGCCATCGCGCCGCCCGGCCTTTCACCAGCAGCGCGATCCCGATAACCGGTAAGAGCGGCAGCACGAGCAGCGCATTCAAAGGCTGACGCCGCAGCAGGTAACGCATAAACGTGCCAAACATATCCTGCTGATGCAGCGTTCCATCCAGGTCGAAAAAGACAACGCGACGCGCGTGATTTGCCAAACCTTACTCCTCTGGGTCGTTGAAACCTAACAGCCAGGTAAACAGGAACCCGGCGATCACCGCTACTAAATAGCCTAACAGATAGAGCATCACTTTTCCGGTCACGATGGTTAATGCCAGCGGTAAACCGGAGAGCCCAAAGGTGATAACGGTAGCGACTTTCCAGTAGCTGATCAGCGCCCCGCCTACCGCGCCGCCCAGACAGGCGGCGAGGAACGGTTTACCCAGCGGCAGCGTAACGCCGAAAATCAGCGGCTCGCCAATGCCGAGCAGTCCGACCGGGAGCGCGCCTTTAATCATTTTTTTCAGACGCGCGTTGCGGGTTTTCATCAGTACGGCAATCGCCGCGCCGACCTGCCCCACTCCCGCCATCGACAGGATAGGCAGCAGCGCGTTATAGCCGTGCGCCTGCACAAGCTCGACGTGGATCGGCACCAGCCCCTGGTGCAGGCCGGTCAGCACCAGCGGCAGGAAGGTACCTGACAGCACCGCTCCCACCAGCAGGCCGCCGCGGTCAATAGCCAGAGACGCGCCGTGAGCGATGGCTTCAGAGATCCATCCGCCTAGCGGCTGGAGGGCCACAATCGCTACGCTACCGGTAATCAGCGTGGTCAACAGCGGGTTGAGAATAAGCTCGATCGAGCCAGGCAGAACCGCGCGCAGCCTTTTCTCG
Source organism: Enterobacter cloacae complex sp. S3 (assembly GCF_014930495.1). Classification (NCBI taxonomy): domain Bacteria; kingdom Pseudomonadati; phylum Pseudomonadota; class Gammaproteobacteria; order Enterobacterales; family Enterobacteriaceae; genus Enterobacter; species Enterobacter cloacae complex sp. S3. Next base: position 110,723 of record NZ_JADBRD010000020.1, read on the forward strand.
ATCCAGCACATCAGAATGACCACCAGCAGCACGGCGATCACCCCGCCGCGCCCGGGCTGGAGCGCCTCACCAAACAGCGTGATCTGCGCCAGCTGCGGGCTGGACAAGATGCCCGCCATGACCCCGCCCATGGCCAGCGATCCGCCAAACACCTTCGCGGTATTTACCCCGACCAGAATGTTCATGATGGCGAAAACAGCGCTGCCGAAGATCCCCAGAATCCCCAGCAGGTTCGGATAGTGCGTGGCGAAATCCCCCACAATATCCGGTCGCTTGAGGATATTGATGATCCCGGTGATCAGGCCGGAGGCAATAAACGCCGGGATCAGCGGAATAAAGACGTTTGCCAGCTGACGCAGCGCATCGCTCATGGGGGCTTTGTATTTGGCTTTTGCCTGCGCTTTGGTGCTTTCGGCATCGTCAAATGAGGCCGTCGCCTCACCGCCAACCATCAGCGCGCGCATGGCATCAACAACCTGCGCCGCTTTCCCCGGCCCGACGATCAGCTGATGCTGCTGCCCCTGTTTCACGTAGCCGCTGACGCCGGAGAGTTGCTTCAGGCGCGGCACGTCGAGCTGGTCGTCGTTATGCACCTCGACGCGCACGCGCGTCATGCAGTTTTCGAGACGCTGAATATTTTTTTCCCCACCGATCCCCTGCAGGATATCGCTGGCGAGCGCTGCTGTTTTGTCCATAGACGCCTCTGTTAGTTTTCTAATGCCGCCCGTAAGAAGCCGCTATGCGCAGCGAGTTTGGCTCTCGCGGTAGCCGCATCCAGCCCGCTCAGGATCATCAGAATGGCCGGTTTAACATCGTGATCGGTCTGCTTGAGTACCGCTTCTGCCTCTTCACGGCCTGCGCCTGTCGCCTCCATCACCATGCGGCAGGCTCTGTCCACCAGCTTGACGTTGGTGGCCTGCATATCCACCATCAGGTTCTGATAAACCTTGCCGAACTTCACCATCGCGCCGGTGGAGATCATATTGAGCACCAGCTTTTGCGCGGTCCCGGATTTCAGGCGCGTGGAGCCGGTGAGCGCTTCCGGCCCGACAACCGGAGAGATAGCAATAGCGGCCACCTGCGCAATCGGTGAGCCCGGATTACAGGAGATGGCCACCGTCGTGCAGCCCGTCCGGTTGGCGTATTCCAACCCGCCAATGACGTACGGGGTGCGCCCGGATGCCGCCAGCCCGACCACCAGATCCTTCTCGGTCAGATTCAGATCCTTCAGGTCATCCTCGCCCAGCTGTTTGTTATCTTCCGCACCTTCAACGGCTTTCAGCAGCGCACCGGGTCCACCGGCAATCAGCCCAACGACCAGACCGTGCGGCACCCCAAAGGTGGGCGGACATTCTGACGCATCCAGAACCCCAAGACGCCCGCTGGTGCCCGCCCCCATGTAGATAATGCGACCGCCAGCCTTGAGGGCTTCCGCCGCCGCATCGACCGCTTTCGCCACCTCGGGTAATGTCTCTTTCACTGCCTGCGCGACCAGCGTATCCTGTTGATTAAAGCGGTTAACCAGCTCCAGGGTGGAGAGCGCATCCAGATCCATGGTTTGCGGGTTACGCGTTTCAGAAACAAGTGAGCCAAGATTCATTTTTGTACCTCAAGAATTTTTAATTCATAATAATCACACTATAATGGAATATAAAATTCATTCAGGCGAGCAAAATTCGTATTTGCGCAGATAATCACATTTTCGCCAGGAGACCGTATGAACTGTTTAATTCGCATTCGCCAGCGCTACGCAGGCTTTGCCCAAAGCGACAAGAAGCTGGCGGATTTTCTGCTTTCTCAACCCGATCGCGCGCGCCATCTCAGCTCGCAGCAGCTGGCGAGTGAAGCCGGCGTGAGCCAGTCCAGCGTGGTGAAGTTTGCCCAGAAGATTGGCTTTAAGGGGTTCCCCGCCCTCAAGCTGGCGATCAGCGAAGCGCTGGTGAGCAACCCCAACCCGCAGTCCATGCCGGTGCATAATCAGATCCGCGGCGATGACCCGATGCGGCTGGTTGGCGAAAAGCTGATCAAAGAGAACGTGGCGGCCATGCACGCGACGCTCGATGTGAACACTGAAGAGAAGCTGCTGGAGAGCGTGGCGATGCTGCGCGGCGCGCGGAGGATCGTTCTGACCGGTATCGGCGCGTCCGGACTTGTGGCGCGTAACTTTGGCTGGAAGCTGACGAAAATTGGGCTTAACGCCATCGTCGAGCAGGATATGCACGCCCTGCTGGCAACCGTACAGGCAATGGATCCTGACGATCTGCTGCTGGCCATCTCCTACTCCGGCGAGCGCCGTGAAATCAATATGGCAACCGATGAAGCGCTGCGCGTCGGCGGTAAAATTCTGGCGATCACCGGTTTTACGCCGAATGCCCTCCAGCAGCGGGCAACGCGCTGTTTATATACCATTGCCGAAGAACAGGCCACGCGCAGCGCGGCTATCTCGTCCACCAGCGCGCAAATGATGCTGACGGACCTGCTGTTTATGGCGCTGGTGCAGCAGGATCTGGAGCGCGCGCCCGAGCGCATTCGCCACAGCGAAGAACTGGTAAAGAAACTGGTTTGACGCGTATAATGCCCGCCCGGTTTGTGTTGTTTCTGAGAATTTCCTGATGGCGCTGTTAATTACCAAAAAATGCATTAATTGCGATATGTGCGAGCCCGAATGCCCGAACCAGGCGATTTCGATGGGCGACAGCATCTATGAGATTAACAGCGACCGCTGCACGGAATGCATCGGCCACTATGAAACGCCGACCTGCCAGAAGGTGTGCCCGATCCCGAATACCATCCTGAAGGATCCGGCCCACGTCGAGAGCGAAGAGCAGCTATGGGATAAGTTTGTCCTGATGCATCACGCGGACAAACTTTAACTTTCGATGATCACCGTCGCGCTGGCATAGTGACGTTCATCCGCGATCGTCACGTGCATATGATTCACCCCCAGCTTTTCCGCCAGCTTTTGCGCTTCTCCCCACAGACGCAGGCTCGGTTTGCCCAGCTCATCGTTAAACACTTCGAACTGATTAAACGCCAGGCCGTTACGAATGCCGGTCCCGAAGGCTTTGGCCGCAGCCTCTTTTACCGCAAAGCGCTTTGCCAGAAAACGCACCGGCTGCTGATGCGCTTCCCAGATGGCCCACTCGTTATCGCTCAGCACGCGTCTTGCGAGGCGATCGCCGCTACGGGCGATCACCGCTTCAATGCGGGCTATTTCAACGATATCGGTGCCTAAGCCCAGAATGGCCATTACTGACGCGCTTCCTGCATCAGGCGTTTCATTTCTGAAACCGCCTCTTTCAGGCCGCTCATCACCGCACGGCCAATGATGGCGTGGCCGATGTTCAGCTCGTGCATTTCCGGCAGGGCGGCAATGGCCTTCACGTTGTGGTAGGTCAGGCCGTGACCGGCGTTAACCTTCAGTCCCAGGCTTGAGGCGTACGTGGCCGCTTTAGCGATACGCTCCAGCTCTTTGGCCTGTTCGGCATCGTTTTTGGCATCGGCATAGCAGCCGGTGTGGATTTCGATATACGGTGCGCCCACGTCGGCCGCCGCTTTAATCTGGGCGAAATCGGCGTCGATAAACAGAGAAACCAGGATACCGGCATCCGCCAGGCGCTTGCAGGCATCGCGCATTTTGTCGAGCTGACCAGCCACGTCCAGACCGCCTTCGGTGGTCACTTCCTGGCGTTTTTCCGGCACCAGGCAGCAGAAATGCGGCTGGGTCTCGCAGGCAATCGCCAGCATCTCTTCGGTGACCGCCATCTCCAGATTCATACGGGTGTCCAGCGTCTGGCGCAGAATGCGCACGTCGCGATCGGTGATATGGCGACGGTCTTCACGCAGGTGAACGGTAATGCCGTCGGCGCCAGCCTGTTCAGCGATAAACGCCGCCTGAACCGGATCGGGATACGCCGTGCCGCGCGCGTTACGCAGCGTGGCGATGTGGTCGATGTTGACGCCTAACAGTAATTCAGCCATGACAATCCTCGGTATTTTGGTTCATTTCTCTTCCCCCTCTCCCTCCGGGAGAGGGCTGGGGTGAGGGGTAAAACGTTAACGTTTCGGCACAAACTGCCTGAATAATTCGCGGCTCTTTAAGGGCTTGCCGCCAAGATACGGCTTGAGGGCAATCCGGGTAAAGCGTTTTGCTGCGCGCAGGGTGTCCCGATCGGGAAACTCGCGCTCATACAGCGCCCGGAGCTGGCGCCCGGTAAAGGTGCTGTTGTCTATCACGATACTGGCAATGAAGCCCTTTTCTTCGCGGTAGCGGTAGGTCATGGTGTCTTCTATCTCATCACCGCTGCCCGCGCAGTGCAGAAAATCTACGCCGTATCCGAGGTGGCCCAGCAGCGCCAGTTCAAAACGACGCAATGCGGGTTCGGGCGTGCCGGTTGCGCCAGCCAGCGACTGGATACAGTGCAGATAATCGAAGAAAAGTTCAGAGAAGCGGGTCTCATGTTCAAGAACGCGTGAGATGAGTTCGTTGACATACAGACCGCTGTAGAGTGTGATGCCGGAAAGAGGAAGCGCCAAGGAGACGGCTTCGGCACTGCGCAGGGTTTTCACTTCCCCTCGCCCACCGAAGCGTACCAGCAGCGGCGTGAAAGGCTGTAGGGCACCTTTCAGGTTAGAACGTTTGGAACGTGCGCCTTTCGCAACAAGGCGCACGCGGCCCGACTCTTCCGTGAAGACGTCCAGCATGAGGCTGGTTTCGCTCCAGGGACGACTATGCAGGACAAAGGCGCGCTGCCATCCATCCATATGCTCGTCGTCTTATGTTACTGGTCTTCGCCGTAACCGAGGCTGCGCAGAGCACGCTCATCATCGGCCCAGCCAGATTTCACTTTCACCCACAGTTCGAGGTGAACCGGCGCTTCGAACATCTCCATCATGTCCTTACGGGCTTCAATGCCGATGGTTTTGATCTTGGCCCCTTTGTTGCCGATCACCATCTTCTTCTGCCCTTCGCGCTCAACGAGGATCAGGCCGTTGATATCGTAGCCACCGCGCTCGTTGGTCTGGAAACGCTCGATCTCTACCGTTACGGAGTAAGGCAGTTCAGCACCCAGGAAACGCATCAGCTTTTCACGGATGATTTCAGACGCCATAAAGCGCTGAGAGCGATCGGTGATGTAGTCTTCCGGGAAGTGATGAATCGCTTCCGGCAGATGCTTCCGCACGATGCCCGCGATGGTATCCACGTTCAGGCCGGTCTCAGCAGACAGCGGAACGATATCAAGGAAGTTCATCTGGCTACCAAGCCACTGCAGATGCGGCAGCAGGTCGGCCTTTTCCTGCACGTTATCAACTTTGTTGACCGCGAGGATGACCGGCGTTTTGCCGTCACGCAGCTTGTTCAGCACCATCTCGTCGTCCGGCGTCCAGCGGGTGCCTTCCACAACGAAAATCACCAGCTCTACATCGCCGATCGAGCTGCTCGCCGCCTTGTTCATCAGGCGGTTGATGGCGCGCTTCTCTTCCATGTGCAGGCCCGGGGTATCGACGTAGATCGCCTGATACGCGCCTTCAGTATGGATGCCGACGATGCGGTGACGCGTGGTCTGCGCCTTACGCGAGGTGATTGAAATCTTCTGCCCAAGCAGATTATTCAGCAGGGTGGATTTGCCAACGTTCGGACGTCCGACGATGGCAATAAATCCGCAATAGGTTTTATCTTCGCTCATTCCAGCTCCAGCATTTTTAACGCCTGTTCGGCGGCAGCCTGTTCAGCCTTACGACGGCTTGAACCTGTGCCCACCACCGGTTCACTCAGGCCACTGACCTGGCAATGGATGGTAAATTCCTGATCGTGCGCTTCGCCACGCACCTGCACCACCAGATAAGACGGCAGCGGCAGATGACGACCCTGCAAATATTCCTGCAGACGCGTTTTCGGATCTTTTTGTTTATCGCCCGGGCTGATTTCGTCCAGACGGGTCTGATACCAGTTCAGGATCAGCTTTTCTACGGTCTGGATATCGCTGTCCAGGAACACACCACCAATTAATGCTTCGACCGTATCGGCAAGAATAGATTCACGACGGAAGCCGCCGCTTTTCAGTTCACCCGGTCCAAGACGCAGACATTCGCCCAGCTCAAATTCGCGAGCGATTTCCGCAAGGGTATTACCCCGAACCAGCGTGGCACGCATGCGGCTCATATCACCCTCGTCCACACGCGGGAAACGATGATAAAGCGCATTCGCAATCACGAAACTTAAAATAGAGTCGCCTAAAAACTCGAGACGCTCATTATGTTTGCTGCTGGCACTGCGGTGGGTTAATGCCTGTTGCAACAACTCCTGATGATGAAAAGTGTAGCCCAGCTTCCGTTGAAGCCGATTAATTACGATGGGGTTCATGCGATACCAATAAATGAATGCGTCAAAAATGCAGCACACGAAACCGACCTGAGAAAACCAACGCGGTTTCGTGTGCCGTGGCACCCTTGCAGGGCCAACCTTAAACTTCGGGGGAATATTCTATACACAACGACAGGGGATGTCGTTAGTTCGAAGAGATTTATCGTGGAAATAATTCACGTAGCCGCTAATTAAAGCGGCTACGCGTTCATTTATTGAGAATTAATGGATTCCGCCGATACGATTCAGGCGTACACCGGTCGGCCATTCGCCTTCCTGCTTCTCAAAACTCATCCAGATGGCGGTGGCTTTACCGACCAGATTCGCTTCCGGCACAAAGCCCCAGTAACGGCTGTCCGCAGAGTTATCGCGGTTGTCACCCATCATGAAGTAATGTCCTGGCGGTACAATCCAGCTCGCCAGCTGCTGGCCAGGCTGGCGATAGTACATACCCAGCTGATCCTGCGCGATTGGCACGGTGAGGATTCGGTGCGTCACATCGCCCAGCGTCTCTTTGCGCTCAACCAGACGGATGCCGTCCTCTTTGGTTTCACCTTTCGGTACCTGGAAGAATCCGCTGGTCGCTTCGCCGCCGTTACGACGGGCAAAGGTCTGCACAAAGTCACTTGGCTCAACATTTGAGTAAGTGATTGGCAGCGCGTTTTCACAGGCGGTACCGGAGCTGCAGCCAGGCTGAACGGTGACTTCTTTCGCAACCGGATCGTAAGTGACTTTATCACCCGGCAGACCTACCGCGCGCTTGATGTAGTCCAGGCGCGGATCTTCCGGATATTTAAACACCACGATGTCGCCACGTTTCGGATGACCGGTTTCGATCAGCGTTTTCTGATAGATAGGATCTTTAATGCCGTAGGCAAACTTCTCTACCAGAATAAAATCACCAATCAGCAGCGTTGGCATCATTGAACCTGATGGGATTTGGAACGGCTCGTAAATAAACGAACGTACCACCAGCACAATCGCCAGCACCGGAAATACCGAAGCGCCCGTTTCCAGCCAGCCCGGTTTCGGGCCGACTTTCTTCAGGGTTTTCGCATCAATCCCATCTCCAGTGGCTGCCTGAGCGGCAGCCTGACGTTCACGACGTTTTGGGGCGAAGATAAACTTATCCAGACACCACAGCAGACCTGTTACCAGGGTAGCAATGACCAGGATCAGGGCAAACATGTTCGCCATGCCAACTCCTTAGGGTTATTTGCCGTCTTTACCAACATGAAGGATGGCAAGGAATGCTTCCTGCGGCAGCTCGACGTTACCGACCTGCTTCATACGCTTCTTACCTTCTTTCTGCTTCTGCAACAGCTTTTTCTTACGGCTGACGTCACCGCCATAGCACTTCGCCAGAACGTTTTTACGCAGCTGTTTCACGGTTGAACGCGCGATAATGTGGTTGCCAATCGCCGCCTGAATCGCGATATCGAACTGCTGACGCGGGATCAGATCTTTCATCTTCTCAACCAGCTCGCGGCCGCGGTACGGCGCATTGTCGTTGTGGGTGATCAGCGCCAGCGCATCCACACGCTCGCCGTTGATCAGCACGTCCACACGCACCATGTTGGAGGCCTGGAAGCGTTTGAAGTTGTAATCCAGTGACGCATAGCCACGGGAGGTCGACTTCAGACGGTCGAAGAAGTCGAGTACCACTTCCGCCATCGGGATTTCATAGGTCAGCGCCACCTGGTTACCGTGGTAAACCATGTTGGTCTGCACGCCACGCTTCTCAATACACAGCGTAATGACGTTCCCCAGGAATTCCTGCGGCAGCAGCATGTGACACTCTGCAATAGGCTCACGCAGCTCCTGAATGTTGTTCAGCGGCGGCAGCTTGGACGGGCTATCGACGTAGATCACTTCTTTCGAGGTGGTTTCAACTTCATAGACTACCGTCGGCGCCGTGGTGATCAGATCCAGATCGTATTCACGCTCCAGACGTTCCTGAATGATCTCCATATGCAGCAGACCGAGGAAGCCACAGCGGAAGCCGAAGCCCAGCGCCGTTGAGCTTTCTGGCTCGTAGAACAGGGAAGCATCGTTCAGGCTCAGTTTACCGAGCGCGTCACGGAAGTTTTCGTAGTCGTCAGAGCTGACCGGGAACAGACCCGCGTAAACCTGCGGTTTCACCTTTTTAAAGCCTGGCAGCGCTTTATCTGCCGGGTTACGTGCACCGGTCAGGGTATCACCCACCGGCGCGCCGAGGATGTCTTTAATGGCGCAGACCAGCCAGCCTACCTCGCCGCATCTCAGCTCGGTACGGTCAACCTGTTTTGGCGTGAAGATGCCCAGACGGTCTGCGTTGTAGACCTGTCCGGTACTCATTACCTTAATTTTGTCGCCTTTACGCATGGTGCCGTTTTTAATACGCACCAGAGAGACAACGCCCAGATAGTTATCGAACCAGGAGTCGATAATCAGCGCCTGCAGCGGGCCATCCGGATCGCCTTCCGGGGCCGGAATGTCACGTACCAGGCGTTCCAGCACGTCGGTCACGCCCACACCGGTTTTCGCGGAGCAGCGCACGGCATCGGTCGCGTCAATGCCGACGATATCTTCAATCTCTTCCGCTACGCGTTCAGGATCGGCGGCTGGCAGGTCAATCTTGTTCAGAACCGGCACAACTTCGAGATCCATTTCCATCGCGGTGTAGCAGTTTGCCAGGGTCTGGGCTTCAACGCCCTGCCCGGCATCCACCACCAGCAGCGCGCCTTCACAGGCCGCGAGCGAGCGTGAAACCTCATAGGAGAAGTCAACGTGGCCTGGGGTGTCGATAAAGTTCAGTTGATAGGTTTCACCATCAGCCGCTTTGTAATCAAGCGTAACGCTCTGCGCTTTAATGGTGATACCGCGTTCGCGTTCCAGGTCCATGGAGTCCAGAACCTGGGCTTCCATTTCACGATCAGACAGGCCACCGCAAATCTGGATAATACGGTCAGACAGCGTCGACTTACCGTGGTCAATGTGAGCAATGATCGAAAAGTTACGTATGTTCTTCATATAGTTAAATAATTATGCCTTACGAATTCCTGGAGGCCGCTGTTCTTAGCCTGACGTTTTTCAGTGCGAAAACGCAGCATTCTACACTACATCCTCGCTACCTGGAAATGCACTTAGAAGCAGGTATAGCGTGAAGAAAGGCCGTTTTCTGTTTTAGGGTGTAAAAAATGATAAAGCCCGATGGATCACCGGGCCTCAGAAGAGAGCGTTTCAACACGAAGCTGGTCTGGTGCCAGCCCAACGCTGAGAATGACAGGCTGCCACTCCTCGCGTGCGGCGAGCGTCGGAGAGAGCCCTTTGGCAAGCCAGAATCCCCCTACGCCACCCAATGCAGCACCGCACATAGCGGCCACATCGGTACCAAACAGCATCTGAAACAGGCCGCCCATGATAAACAGGCCGACCAGCGGAGAGAGATACACCAGCATAGCGGAGCTGAGCAGGCTGCCTTCCGCGATGCCCAGTTCCACCTTCTGCCCCGCCATCAGCGGCTGTTCGCTTGGCACAGAAATCGTGTGCGATGTTTGTGGCCCGAGCTTATTCAACACGCGGCTGCCGCAGCCGGCGCGGGATGCGCAGCTATTACATGAGGCTTTAACATCGCAGCTCACCAGCGCAATGCCGTTTTGCCAGGAGACAACCGTCGCCCACTCTTTGATCATTGTGCAGCCCTGAATTTAATGCTGTCGGAGATGCGCTTCGCCGTCTGCGGAGGGAGTTCTCCCACAATGGTGATCTCTGCGTTATCGCGTACCGTTGTACTCACCGTACGGCGCCCGGTACGCAGCATTTGTTCAGCGCTGTTTGCCGTTGCGCGATTAATATTCACCGAGAAGCTGAACAAACCATCCGAATAGAGGCGCGATTCTACCGGCGTTTCAATCGTTGGCAGCTGACGACGGCTGCTGGACACTTCGCTAAACCCTTGCGGGATCCAGGCAGGTACCCAGTTGAAATTAACGGAATCCCCGGCAGGAACAGAAAGCAGCGGTGGCAGGCTGGCTTTAGCCAGATTCTGCATGCTGTTGCCAACCTGATTGTTCACGCTGAAGGAGATAACCCGGAACTGTTCCAGCGTTTCACCGTCACGGTCGAGCAGGTCAACACGCATGGGGAGTTTGGTTTCGGCATCAATCCAGACGATATAGCTGTAGCGCGTTCCGTCCCGGGCAACAACGCGAATTACCTCGCACAGTCTGTCCGCGATGCGGGTACGCCCTACTGATATAAAATCGTAGTAAGGGGCAAGCCGTTTGAAGTCGGTGTAAATGAGTGACGGCAGGGAATCAACGATATAGTCGCCATTCAGCGTGAAAGGCTCCAGGCCTGGCTCGAAATAGCTGATTTCATTACCACGTTGGACCACTTCCCGACGCGGGCCATCCATCTGTAAAAGCTGGGCGAGCGGCTGCTTATCAAGACGGGCATGACGATAGCGTAACGACTCGACGCCCTGCTTATTGATGCTGATAAATGCCAACTCATAATTGAGTGACTGGCTGGCCAGATTCATTTGCTGCAACAACGCCCCGGATGAAACATCAGCCGAGGCGTTGGCAGAGAAGAACAGGCTACCCGCCATCAGAGACATGGCGAACCAAAGTTGCTTCATTACTGCGATTGCGTTCCTAAAGTTTGGTTTCCGGGCACCTGCACAGCAGCTTGCTGTGTCTGCGCCTGCTCAAACTGAAGCTGTTCAGAGTGCAGACGACGCTGCAACTCGTAATCCTGCAACATCGCATTAATGCGACGGCGCTGCTCCTGAACCTGCTGTTGCTGGCCGCCGCTGGCGGATGCATCAGCCGGTACGCCCAGGCTTACCGGGCTGGCTTTGCCCATCATCGGCAGTGTGTTAAACACTGGCGCTTCTGGCTGCTGATTAGTTTCAGACTGAGTATTATAGTGCTGGACGCCAACAATAACTGCAAGCGATACGCATGCTGCCACACCCATTTGGGTAAGCTGGCTGGCCCACGGACGCACCTTTTGCCAGAACGGCATTTTCTGCCATTGGTGAGGCGCGGGTTGAGCTTCAGGAATCAGCGGAGTGGTCTGATGAACAGGCTCATTCTCAATCGCCGCCATGACGCGGGCTGAGATATCGAAATGGAGAACCTCGCCGGTGTCACCGCGAAGGGTGTCACGGATGAGATGGTAACTCTCCCAGGTCTCTTGCATTTCGGGTGAATGAGACAGCTCGTTGAGCAGCTCACTATCCACCGTTTCACCATCCATTAAAGCGGAAAGTTTTTCTTTCTGCATGCCTAATACCTTTTCCAGTATCCCGCTATCGTCAACGCCTGATAAGCGGTTGAACTTTATTATCAATAGCTTCTCGCGCACGGAAAATTCGTGAACGTACCGTGCCGACCGGACAATCCATGATAGCGGCTATCTCTTCATAGCTCAGACCATCCAGCTCCCGTAACGTAATTGCCATACGTAAATCTTCCGGGAGCGACTCGATCGTGCGAAAAACGATTTGTCTCAGTTCTTCTGACAACATTAAGTTCTCAGGGTTCGAAATTTCTTTCAATGCGCCGCCGCTTTCAAAGTTTTCGGCGTCGATTGCGTCCACATCACTTGAAGGCGGACGACGGCCCTGAGCGACCAGATAATTCTTTGCCGTATTGACCGCAATACGGTACAGCCAGGTATAAAAAGCACTATCTCCCCGGAAAGAATCCAGCGCGCGATAGGCCTTAATAAAAGACTCTTGCACCACATCAGGCACATCGCCTGACGGTACATAGCGGGAAACCAGGCTCGCCACCTTATGCTGGTAGCGGACCACCAGTAGGTTAAAGGCTTTCTGATCTCCCTTCTGGACCCGTTCAACCAGGACCTGGTCCGTTAACTGCTCGCTCATCCGAGGTAATGTCTCCCCAAACCTAAATTCCACGCGTTATCGAAACGCCACTCTAAAAATACCGCACTTTGAGCAAGCACCATTTAGAGTGTCTGATCTTCAATAAGTTCCGTAACGCCTTTGTTTTTGTTCATCGCGCCGCAGACCGTTTATTTTCTCTCATTATAAGTCTGTTCACGATACGCACCACTTTATGACAAGAAACATCTTTTTCCCGCCAGAAGAGTAACGCAACACAGGCTTTATTTCACCACAAAATCTGACGCTAACGATCTGCTTCGCAAAATAATTTCACTCATTTACCCTCCGTTTACCTCCGCTTACGCGTTTAGCCATTGCGACAGCCTCTAAAAAAATACGTGCGATATATCGCATTCAGGTGCTATTCTGACCCAACACTGTTTAGTAAATTAAACAACAATCATGAACACAACACCTGAACTCCATTGTGATGTACTGATCATCGGCAGCGGCGCTGCCGGTCTCTCTCTGGCGCTGCGCCTGGCCGAGCATCAAAACGTTATCGTTCTGAGTAAAGGACCGATAAGTGAAGGTTCCACGTTTTATGCCCAGGGCGGCATTGCCGCCGTGTTTGATGAGACAGACAGCATTGCATCCCACGTCGAGGATACGCTCATTGCCGGAGCAGGGATCGTGGATGCACACGCCGCAGAGTTTGTCGCCAGCAATGCCCGTCACTGCGTTCAGTGGCTCATCGACCAGGGCGTCTTATTCGATACTCAGGTTCAACCCAACGGTGAAGAGAGCTACCACCTGACTCGCGAAGGCGGCCATAGCCACCGCCGCATCCTGCACGCAGCGGATGCCACCGGAAAAGAAGTGGAAACCACGCTGGTCAGTAAAGCGCTGAACCATCCTAATATTCGGGTTCTCGAGCGAAGCAATGCCGTTGACCTGATTATCTCTGACAAGATTGGCCTGCCCGGCACGCGTCGCGTGGTGGGCGCCTGGGTCTGGAACCGAAATAAAGAGAAGGTGGAAACCTGCCGGGCGAAGGCTGTGGTACTGGCGACGGGCGGCGCCTCCAAGGTGTATCAGTACACCACGAACCCTGACATTGCCTCCGGAGACGGTATCGCAATGGCCTGGCGCGCAGGCTGCCGGGTGGCAAACCTCGAGTTTAATCAGTTTCACCCCACCGCCTTGTTCCACCCTCAGGCACGCAACTTCCTGCTGACGGAAGCCCTGCGCGGTGAAGGCGCTTATCTGAAACGCCCTGATGGCTCCCGCTTTATGCCCGACTTTGACGCCCGGGGTGAACTTGCCCCGCGTGACATCGTTGCCCGCGCCATCGATCATGAAATGAAGCGCCTTGGCGTAGACTGCATGTATCTCGATATCAGCCATAAGCCAGCAGAGTTCATTCGCCAGCATTTCCCGATGATTTATGAAAAGCTGCTCAATCTTGGCATTGATTTAACGCGCGACCCGGTGCCCATTGTGCCAGCGGCCCACTATACCTGCGGTGGCGTAATGGTTGACGATCATGGACGTACTGACGTAGACGGTCTGTATGCTATCGGTGAGGTTAGCTATACCGGACTTCACGGCGCGAACCGTATGGCCTCTAACTCGCTGCTTGAGTGTCTGGTGTACGGCTGGTCGGCGGCGGAAGACATCACGAAGCGCATGCCTTACGCCCGCGAGACAGAGCGCCTGCCAGCCTGGGATGAAAGCCGCGTGGATAATCCGGACGAGCTGGTCGTGATCCAGCACAACTGGCATGAACTACGGCTGTTTATGTGGGACTACGTAGGGATTGTGCGCACCACGAAACGCCTGGAACGCGCCTTGCGCCGCATCACCATGCTGCAGCAGGAAATTGATGAGTACTATGCTAATTTCCGCGTATCCAATAATCTGCTTGAGCTGCGCAATCTGGTGCAGGTTGCCGAGCTGATTGTTCGCTGCGCGATGATGCGTAAAGAGAGCCGCGGGCTGCACTATACCCTGGACTACCCGGATCAGCTTGCTGAATCCGGCCCGTCGATACTCGCCCCGCAGGTTTACATAAACAGATAAAACGCCTGGGTCAGGGCAGTGTAATCTTCGGAATAACGCTGGTCTGGCCCACGGATCACCATTCGGTCATTAAAGCATTCACCCTCTTTTGGCGACAGAGCCAGCAGTACGCGGTGCGGCAGTCGACCTTCCGTATCCGAAATATCGGTACGCAGACGTAACGTCCAGCCGATCTCCTGCGCGATACCGATGAACGTGTTGCCGGTACTCTCTGGCAGGACCACACAGAAAAAACCCTCTTCGGAGATCAGTTCTGCCGCGCTGGTGAGCAGCGCTTTATGATCGAGGGAGCCGGTATAACGCGCCTGTTCACGCTCGGGTGTCCCGCACTCAACGCCGGGCTCGTAGTAGGGAGGGTTGCTGACGATCAGATCGTAACGCGCGGTTTGTTCAGGCGCCCAGGCGAGCACGTCTGCGCATTCCACTTTCATTCGGACTGCCCAGGGGGATTCGGCCATATTGTCACTCGCCTGCTCTGCGGCCTGCGCGTCCAGTTCGACGGCATCAATGATGACATGTTCTTCCGTACGCTGCGCCAGCATCAGCGCCACCAGCCCGCTGCCGGTACCGATATCAAGAATACGCTTAACACCTGCGACAGGCGCCCACGCTCCCAGTAAAATACCGTCTGTACCAACCTTCATGGCACAGCGATCGTGAGCGACAAAAAATTGTTTAAACGTAAAACCATCGCGGCGCAGCTGCGCTTTGAGTTGAGACATGTCAGGGCAACCTTCTAAGTGAAACTGGAGTAGCATAGGGGAAAGCGAAGTGGCCGAAAAGCGATATCCATACAAACAGATGAAGATTACAGCCGTAACGTCTATAATCAGCGCCCCACACAGAGGTAGAACATGACTGTAACGACTTTTTCCGAACTTGAACTCGATGAAAGCCTGCTCAATGCACTTGAGAGCAAAGGCTTTACACGCCCGACCGCCATTCAGGCAGCGGCCATTCCGCCTGCGCTTGAGGGCCGCGATGTGCTCGGTTCTGCGCCAACCGGCACGGGGAAGACAGCAGCCTATTTGCTGCCTGTGTTGCAGCATCTGCTCGACTTCCCGCGTAAAAAATCTGGCCCGCCGCGTATTTTGATCCTGACGCCTACGCGCGAACTGGCAATGCAGGTTGCCGATCACGCGCGTGAACTCGCGGCAAATACTCATCTGGATATTGCCACCATCACCGGCGGCGTAGCGTACATGAACCACGCCGAAGTGTTCAGCGAAAACCAGGACATCGTCGTTGCGACGACGGGACGCCTGCTGCAGTACATTAAAGAAGAGAACTTCGACTGCCGCGCGGTTGAAACGCTGATCCTCGACGAAGCCGACCGCATGCTGGACATGGGCTTCGCACAGGATATCGAGCACATTGCAGGGGAAACGCGCTGGCGTAACCAGACGATGCTGTTCTCTGCCACCCTCGAAGGGGAAGCGATCAAAGACTTCGCAGAGCGTCTGCTGGAAGATCCGGTGGAAGTCTCGGCGACGCCGTCCACCCGTGAGCGTAAGAAGATCCACCAGTGGTACTACCGCGCGGACAACCTTGAGCACAAAGTCGAATTGCTGAAACACCTACTCAAACAGGAAGATGCTCTGCGCACAATCGTGTTTGTGCGTAAGCGCGAGCGCGTGCACGAGCTGGCTGAGATGCTGCGTAACGCCGGGATCAACAACTGCTATCTTGAAGGCGAGATGGCGCAGATCAAGCGTACCGAGGGCATTAAGCGCCTGACCGATGGCCGCGTTAACGTGCTGGTTGCGACTGACGTTGCCGCACGCGGGATCGACATCCCGGACGTCAGCCACGTCATTAACTTCGATATGCCGCGCAGCGGAGATACCTACCTGCACCGTATTGGTCGTACCGGCCGCGCGGGCCGCAAAGGGATTGCGATTTCACTGGTCGAAGCGCATGACTACCTGCTGCTGCAGAAAATTGGCCGCTATGTTGATGAGCCGCTGAAAGCGCGCGTTATTGACGAACTCCGCCCGACCACGCGTGCGCCGAGTGAAAAGATGACGGGTAAACCGTCCAAGAAAGCGCTCGCAAAACGTGCTGAGAGAAAAGAGAAAGAAAAAGAGAAACCGCGCGTGAAGCAGCGCCACCGCGATACCAAAAATATTGGTAAGCGCCGTAAGCCAAGCTCTGCCGCACCAGAGACGAAAACTGAAGAGTAAAAAAAGCCGGGGAAATTCCCGGCTTTTTTATTCCCCCCTGCTGAAGCCGTTACAGGCTTTCAGTAAAGGTACGTGCAATAACGTCGCGCTGCTGTTCTGGAGTCAGTGAGTTAAAGCGAACCGCATAGCCAGACACGCGGATGGTCAGCTGTGGATATTTTTCTGGATGCTCAACGGCATCCATCAGCGTTTCGCGGCGCAGCACGTTAACGTTCAGGTGCTGACCCCCTTCCACGCGCACTTCCGGCTGCACTTCCATAGGAACTTCACGGTATTCGATTTCGCCCAATTTGTTTACCGGTACGATTTCATCTTCAGCAAAACCCGCTTTCGCAACGACGCAGCGCGCTTCGTTCTTCTCGCTGTCCAGCAGCCAGAAAGAATTGAGCAGATCGTCATTTGCAGCTTTAGTAATCTGGATACCTGTAATCATGTGTTGCCTCCCTTAGGCTACATTAACTCGTGTCGGCCTCTCGCGGCCAATTGGTAAAACCATTGTTTCTTGTGTGTATATATAACATTCACACCCCGGCGATTTATTGATTTAAATCAACAAAAACACCAACCACATAAAGAGTGTGGTTTGAATTTATTGTTTTAGATCAATTTAACAACCTTACCAATTCAACTTACTCTGTATCTTTTCAAAATAAATTTAGCCACTTAGCACGTATTTCAGCGCGTAATTTTGCTCACCGGGGTGAAACAGGTAAGCTAGTCAGAGATTGAGATTCGCAGGAGAGCGAGATGACGACACCTTTAACCTGGCATGACGTGCTGGCAGAAGAAAAGCAGCAGCCTTATTTTATCAATACGCTCAGCACCGTTGCCGCTGAGCGTCAGTCCGGACAGACGATTTACCCGCCGCAGAAAGACGTGTTTAACGCCTTTCGCTACACCGAACTGAGCGATGTGAAAGTGGTCATTCTGGGCCAGGATCCCTATCACGGCCCCGGGCAGGCGCATGGGCTGGCGTTTTCCGTTCGTCCGGGCGTGGCTATCCCCCCTTCTCTGCTCAACATGTATAAAGAGCTTGAAGCAACCGTGCCCGGTTTTACCCGGCCAAACCACGGTTACCTGGAAAGCTGGGCGCGCCAGGGCGTGCTGTTGCTGAATACGGTGCTTACCGTACGGGCGGGTCAGGCGCACTCGCACGCCAGTCTGGGCTGGGAGACGTTTACCGATAAAGTCATCAGCCTTATCAACGAGCATCGTGAAGGGGTGGTGTTTTTACTCTGGGGTTCTCACGCGCAGAAGAAAGGGGCGATTATCGATCGTCAGCGTCATCACGTGCTCAAGGCACCGCACCCGTCACCGCTGTCTGCGCATCGCGGTTTCTTTGGCAGTAATCATTTTGTTCTGGCGAATGAATGGCTGGAAAAACGTGGCGAAAAGCCGATTGACTGGATGCCTGTATTACCGGCAGAGAGCGAGTAGTTTGAGTTTGTATGCCCGGCTCACCGGGCATACAAAAAGCATAATGGCTTATGCCTTGTTCTGACGCCACCATTCGGCCAGCAGTACGCCGGTCGCAACGGATACGTTCAGACTTTCCACATTGCCTGTTCCGTCGATAGAGACGCTCAGATCCGCACTGGAGAGCGCCGCGTCAGACAGACCATCACGTTCCTGACCTAATACCAGCACCATTTTGCGCGGCAGCGTCGCTTTAAACAGCGGCGTACCGGCATGGCTTGAGGTGGTCACGATGGAATAACCCGCTTTACGGAACTGCTCGAGTGCGTCCAGAACGCTGTCGCCGGTGATCGGCTGTACGTGCTCGGCTCCGCCTTCCGCAGTACGGATCGCGGCACCGGATTCCAGCAGCGCGGCATCCTGCAACAGCACGCCTTTCACGCCAAAGTGTGCGCAGCTACGCATCATTGCGCCCAGGTTGTGCGGGTTGCCCACATCTTCCAGGGCCAGCACGCAGTCATCGGCATCCGCCTGGCTGACCCACTGCTGCACGGTCGTGCCGTTACGCTTTTTGATCAGGAAGCAGACGCCGCCGTGGTGTTCAGTGCCGGACGCTTTGGTCAGCTCGGCATCATCAACCACGTGGTAGGCTTTACGGTTCGCGGCCATCCAGCGCAGCGCTTCTTTGAAGCGCGGGGTCACGCTCTGGATAAACCAGGCGCGGACGATACACTCAGGACGGCTCAGGAACAGCGCCTGGCAGGCGTTCTCGCCATACACGCGGGTCTCTTCCGCACGCTGACGGCGCAGCACTTCCGGGTCGATAAAGCTTTTACCGCTGATACCGCCGTGATCGGCTTTTTCCGGCGTCTCATCGCCAGGGGCGCGAGAAACGGTGCGCCACGGGGAGGCGTTATCACGTGAGAAGTCATCACGCGGACGATCGTCGCGTGGACGGTCACTGCGTGGGCGGTCGGAACGCGGACGGTCATCGCGTTTGCGATCGTCACGTTTGCGGTCATCACCGCGGTTATTTCTGTCATCGCGGGCGGGGCGACGGCCACCGTCTGCACGAGGAGACGCCGGACGCCCGCCACCTTTTCCGGTACGCGGATTTTGGGTGCGTTTATCAGAGTCATCATCACTGCGGACATACATCACTTTGACCTTGCCGCTTTTGTTTTTCATTTCGTCGTTCATGCTTTTCTCCACCAGCGCTGCGCGAAGCGCGCAGATTACCCGATGTGCCAGCGCATAGCCATAATTTCGTACAAAAGCCTGTGACTATTGTTCTCATTGAATAAAACGCATTGTTGTTTCAAACAGGCTCATTGATAATATGTAACATATTAGAAACATTATCGGCGTTGTGCCGCTGTCCCACGGCTCTATCAGAGGTTAGTTATGAATACCGTATGTGCCAACTGTCAGGCTCTTAATCGCATTCCGGACGATCGGATGGAAGATGGTGCGAAATGCGGACGTTGTGGCCATGAATTATTTGATGGCGATGTCATTAACGCGACGGGTGCTACGCTGGACAAACTCCTCAAGGACGATCTTCCTGTCGTGATCGATTTCTGGGCGCCATGGTGCGGCCCATGCCGTAGCTTCGCGCCGATTTTCGAAGATGTGGCCGAAGAGCGCAGCGGAAAAATGCGGTTCGTTAAGGTCAATACCGAAGCCGAACCCGAACTGAGCGCACGTTTTCGTATTCGCAGCATCCCGACCATTATGATTTTCAAAAATGGCGAAGTGATCGATATGCTCAACGGTGCGGTTCCAAAAGCGCCTTTTGAAAGCTGGTTAAACGAGTCGCTGTAACATTCACGGGGCACGTCTTGTGCCCCGCTCCCGCCTCTGCGAAAATAGCGTTTTTCCTGCATTTCGCCCATGACTGATAACGCCGTTCTTAAATTACGCGCCGAACGCCTTGCGCGCGCCACCCGACCGTTCCTCGCACGAGGCAACCGTATTCGCCGCTGTCAGCGCTGCCTGCTGCCGCTGAAGGTTTGTCTGTGCGAGACGCTCGCTCCGAGTACGGCGGAAAGCCGTTTTTGTCTGGTCATGTTCGATACCGAGCCGATGAAACCCAGCAATACGGGGCGTCTTATCGCCGATATTCTGCCGGATACCGCCGCGTTTCAGTGGTCCCGTACGGAGCCACCTCAGGCCCTGCTCGATTTAGTGACCAGCCCCGACTACCAGCCGATGGTCGTCTTCCCCGCGTCATATGCAGGTGTGGATCGCCAGGTGCTTTCAGCGCCGCCATCCGGTAAACCACCGCTGTTTATCATGCTGGACGGTACCTGGACCGAAGCGCGAAAAATGTTTCGCAAAAGCCCGTATCTCGACGCGCTGCCGGTGATTTCTGTCGATCTTTCCCGCGTCTCCGCCTACCGCCTGCGTGAAGCGCATGCTGACGGGCAATACTGCACCGCCGAAGTGGCGATTGCGCTTCTGGATTTAGCGGGAGATACCGCTGCGGCTGGTGCCCTGGGCAACCATTTCTCATGCTTCCGGGAGCGCTATCTGGCAGGAAAAACCGTTCATAAGGGCAGCGTCACAGCGCCCGAGCCAGAAAGCGTTTAAAATCATCAGGTCGCTTGCATTCACAGGAGGCCTGCATGAGCCAGCGAGGGTTAGAAGCGCTACTTCGTCCTAAATCCATTGCCGTTATCGGCGCATCAATGAAGCCGGATCGTGCTGGTTATCTGATGATGCGCAATCTGCTGGCCGGGGGATTTAATGGCCCCGTCATGCCCGTCACGCCGTCTTATAAGGCCGTTCAGGGGGTACTTGCATGGCCTGATGTACAAAGCCTGCCTTTCGTGCCGGATCTTGCCGTACTCTGTACAAACGCGAAGCGCAACCCGGAACTGCTGGAATCACTCGGCAAGAAAGGGTGTAAAACCTGCATAATTCTCTCGTCTCCGCCTGAACAGAAAGCCGAGCTTCTGGCCTGCGCCAGCCGCTATCAAATGCGCATTCTTGGGCCAAACAGTCTGGGCCTGCTCGCCCCCTGGCAGGGGCTGAATGCCAGTTTCTCCCCGGTCCCGATCCGCAAAGGCAAACTAGCGTTTATCTCGCAGTCGGCTGCGGTATCGAACACCATCCTCGACTGGGCGCAGCAGCGTGAAATGGGATTCTCCTACTTCATTGCCCTGGGCGACAGCCTGGATATCGACGTTGATGAGCTGCTGGATTTTCTGGCACGTGACGGCAAAACCAGCGCGATCCTGCTTTATCTTGAGCACCTCAGCGACGCGCGTCGTTTTGTCTCGGCTTCGCGAAGCGCTTCGCGTAATAAGCCGATCCTGGTGATCAAAAGCGGACGCAGCCCTGCGGCACAGCGTCTGCTGCATTCTCATTCCGGCATGGATCCCGCCTGGGACGCCGCCATTCAGCGCGCGGGGTTGCTGCGGGTACAGGATACGCACGAGCTTTTTTCCGCCGTTGAGACGTTAAGCCATATGCGCCCGTTGCGCGGTGAGAAGCTAATGATTGTCAGTAACGGTGCGGCCCCTGCCGCGCTCGCGCTGGACGAGCTGTGGCGGCGCTTCGGCAAGCTGGCAACGCTGAGTGAAGAGACGCTGCAGCGCCTGAAAGAAGCGCTTCCGACCAGCGTGACGCCCGGCAATCCGCTTGATTTGCGCGATGACGCCAGCAGCGACCGCTATATCAGGGCGATTTCCATTTTGCTGGATAGCCAGGATTTTGATGCGCTGATGATTATCCACTCCCCCAGCGCGGTCGCGCCGGGCAGTGAAAGCGCGCGCGCGCTCATTGATGCCGTGCGCAACCATCCACGCGGTAAATACGTTACCCTGCTCACCAACTGGTGCGGTGAGTTTTCCTCTCAGGAGGCGCGGCGCTTGTTCAGCGAGGCCGGGCTGCCAACCTACCGCACGCCGGAAGGCACCATCACCGCGTTTATGCATATGGTGGAATATCGCCGCAACCAGAAACAGCTGCGTGAGACGCCGGCTTTGCCGGGGAATCTGACGGCGAACACCGTCGATGTTCACCGGCTGTTGCAGCAGGCTATCGAAGAGGGCGCGACCTCGCTTGATACGCATGAAGTGCAGCCCATTCTGGGCAGCTACGGGATGCAAACCCTGCCGACCTGGATCGCCAGCGACAGCGCTGAGGCCGTGCATATTGCTGAACAGATTGGCTATCCGGTGGCCCTGAAGCTGCGTTCCCCGGATATCCCGCATAAGTCTGATGTTCAGGGGGTTATGTTATACCTGCGTACGGCGACTGAGGTGCAGCAGGCAGCTGATGCCATTTTTGATCGGGTCAAAATGGCCTGGCCGCAGGCAAGGATCCACGGATTGCTGGTGCAAAGCATGGCAAACCGCGCAGGGGCTCAGGAATTACGGGTGGTTGTTGAACACGATCCCGTCTTCGGCCCGCTCATCATGCTGGGAGAGGGTGGCGTTGAGTGGCGTCCGGAGGAGCAGGCCGTGGTGGCGCTACCGCCGCTGAACATGAACCTGGCGCGTTATCTGATCATCCAGGCGATCAAAAGTAAAAAGATCCGTGGCCGGAGTGCGCTGCGCCCGCTTGATATTGCCGGGTTAAGTCAGTTCCTGGTGCAGGTGTCTAACCTGATTGTGGATTGTGCCGAAATCCAGCGGCTGGACATTCATCCGCTGCTCGCCTCGGGCAATGAGTTTACGGCGCTGGACGTGACCCTGGATATCGCGCCATTCGAAGGAGACAGAGAGAGCCGTCTGGCGATCCGCCCGTATCCCCTGCAGCTGGAAGAGTGGGTTGAGATGAAGAATGGGGAACGCGCCTTGTTCCGCCCTATTCTGCCGGAAGATGAGCCCCAGCTGCGGGCCTTTATCTCTCAGGTCACGAAAGAGGATCTTTATTATCGCTATTTTAGCGAAATCAACGAATTTACCCATGATGATTTAGCCAATATGACCCAGATCGACTACGATCGAGAAATGGCGTTTGTTGCCGTTCGTCGCTCCGATAAGGGGGATGAGATCCTCGGCGTCACGCGTGCGATTTCTGACCCGGATAACGTCGATGCGGAGTTTGCGGTGCTGGTGCGCTCCGATCTTAAAGGCCTGGGTCTGGGGAGACGGCTGCTGGAAAAACTCATCAGTTATACGCGAGATCACGGATTGTTACGCCTCAATGGCATTACTATGCCTAACAATCGCGGTATGGTGACCCTGGCGCGAAAACTTGGGTTTGACGTTGATATTCAGCTGGACGAAGGTATTGTGGCCTTGTCCCTCAGTCTGACATCAACAGACAAACGCGAGTAAGCTACTGGAAATGTTACCCACTTTGGACGGGACTGGTGGTATCATTGTCCGCTTATGTTGTTTGCATGGTACAGACAACCCTTCAATGAACAGAGAAGAAACGCACTGTGATGTTGTCAAAATTTAAGCGTAATAAACATCAACAACACCTTGCTCAACTACCGAAGATTTCTCAGTCAGTTGATGATGTAGAGTTCTTTTACGCTCCCGCTCATTTTCGGGAGACGCTTCTGGAAAAGATTGCCAGCGCCACGCGACGCATTTGCATTGTAGCGCTCTATCTTGAACAGGATGAAGGCGGGCGCGCGATCCTGAACGCGCTCTATGAAGCCAAACGTCAGCGCCCGGAACTCGATGTTCGCGTGCTGGTCGACTGGCATCGCGCTCAGCGTGGCCGTATTGGCGCTGCCGCGTCAAACACCAATGCCGACTGGTATTGCCGCACGGCGCAGGAAAATCCTGGCGTTGATGTGCCTGTTTATGGCGTCCCGGTTAATACCCGTGAAGCGCTCGGCGTACTTCATTTCAAGGGCTTCATCATTGATGACAGCGTGCTTTACAGCGGCGCAAGTCTGAATGATGTTTACCTTCATCAGCTCGATAAATATCGCTACGACCGCTACCATCTGATCCGTAATCCGCAGATGGCCGATATCATGTTTAACTGGGTTGATAAAAATCTGGTCCATGGCCGCGGTGTTAATCGCCTTGACGATCCCGAACGTCCTAAAAGCCCGGAAATCAAAAACGATGTTCGCGCCTTCCGCCAGGAGCTGCGTGATGCGGTCTATCATTTCCAGGGCGATGCGAACAACGAAGAGTTATCCGTTACCCCGCTGGTAGGGCTCGGTAAATCAAGCCTGCTGAACAAAACGATCTTCCATCTGATGCCGTGCGCGGAGCAGAAACTCACCATCTGTACGCCGTACTTCAACCTCCCTGCCGTGCTGGTGCGTAATATCATTCAGCTGCTGCGCGACGGTAAAAAAGTGGAAATCATCGTTGGTGATAAAACCGCAAACGACTTTTTCATTCCTGAAGATCAGCCGTTCAAAATCATCGGTGCGCTGCCTTATCTCTATGAGATCAACCTGCGCCGTTTCCTGAGCCGTTTACAGTATTACGTAAACACTGACCAGTTGGTTGTGCGTCTCTGGAAAGATGAAGACAACACTTACCATCTGAAAGGAATGTGGGTCGACGATGAGTGGATGCTGCTGACCGGTAATAACCTGAACCCACGCGCGTGGCGACTGGATCTGGAAAACGCTATCCTGATCCATGACCCGCAGCACGAGTTAGCCGCAAAACGTGAACGTGAGCTGGAGCTGATTCGCACGCATACCACTGTGGTTAATCATTACCGCGAACTGCAGAGCATTGCCGATTATCCGGTAAAAGTCCGCAAGCTTATCCGCCGCTTACGTCGTATCCGTATCGACCGACTTATCAGCCGTATTCTGTAATGTCCAGGCCCTGCCACCCGCAGGGTTTTTTTATGGAGCCGTTGATGCGTATTCCTCTGTTACTTAGCGTCCTCTTTCTGACTGGCTGTAGCCATATGGCCAACGATAACTGGTCCGGACAGGATAAAGCCCAGCATTTCCTCGCTTCCGCGATGTTGTCCGCAGCCGGCAATGAATATGCGCAGCATCAGGGATACAGCCGGGATCGTAGCGCGGCGATAGGGTTGATGTTTTCAGTCAGTCTTGGAGCATCAAAAGAACTGTGGGATAGCCGCCCCGCAGGGAGCGGCTGGAGCTGGAAAGATTTCGCCTGGGATGTCGCCGGCGCAACGACCGGCTATGCCGTGTGGCAGATGGCGCGCTATTAAAGTCGAATGCCTTTACCTTTGCGATGCAGCATCAGCGAAACAATAAAGGCCAGTGCGCCCATTATCGTTACGTACCAGAAGAATGTCGTTTCACTTCCCCATGATTTAAGCGACAACGCAACGTACTCCGCCGATCCGCCAAACAACGCATTAGCTACCGCATAAGAGAGCCCTACCCCTAAAGCACGTACCTGCGCCGGGAACATTTCAGCTTTCAGTATTCCGCTGATAGAGGTATAGAAACTGACAATCACCATCGCCAGCATCACCAGCGCAAACGCCGCATACGGCGAAGTCACATGCTGAAGGGCCGACAGAATAGGTACGGTACATAATGCCGACAGGCCGCCGAAAATCAGCATCGACGTACGTCGACCGATTTTATCCGAGAGCGCACCGATAATGGGTTGTATGAGCATAAAGACAAACAGCGCCACGGTCATGACTACGCTGGCGACGTTTGCGTGCATGCCGGTGGTGTTCACCAGGTACTTCTGCATATAGGTGGTGAACGTGTAAAAACTGAGAGAGCCGCCCGCAGTAAAGCCCAGCACCATGAGGAAAGCTTTGCGGTTACGCCATAACCCTTTGAATGTTCCCGCCTCCTTCAGCGTTCTGACTTCCTTCTGAGAGGTTTCATCTAACTGACGGCGTAGCCAAAGTGCGACCACCGCCAGTACTGCGCCCATCGCGAAAGGAATTCGCCATCCCCAGGCGTGAAGTTGTTCATCCGTCAGAATTTGCTGCAGGATCACAACCACAAGAATGGCCAGCAGTTGACCACCAATCAGCGTGACGTACTGGAATGAGGCGTAAAAACCTTTACGGCCTTCCAGGGCAATCTCACTCATGTAGGTCGCACTGGTACCGTATTCACCCCCTACCGATAATCCCTGGAATAAGCGGGCCAGTAATAGTAGCGCCGGTGCCCAGGTACCAATCGATTCATATCCCGGTAAGCAGGCGATCACCAGAGAACCAAAGCACATCATGCACACCGAGATCAGCATAGAAGCCTTACGGCCGCGACGATCCGCAATGCGGCCAAACAGCCAGCCCCCGATGGGCCGCATTAAAAACCCTGCGGCAAATACCCCCGCCGTTTGTAGCAGCTGCGTTGTGGTATTGCCGGATGGGAAGAAAATATGTGCGAAGTAGAGTGAACAGAATGAGTAGACGTAAAAGTCGAACCATTCAACCAGATTCCCTGAAGAGGCGCTGACGATTGCCCATACCCTTCTTCGGGTATCACTGTTAGCCAGCGTCCCGTTTGATGTAATGCTTTCTGTCATTGTGATTATGCTCCTGCCATAAACAACGGCGTATTGAGTCAGGAGACTCAATTACCTCGTAAATGAAATGTTATAATTTTGTTATAAATGACATTGCGACAGGGATCACACATTCCATTAGCAGGATAAGGGATTAAGAGAAAGGCCAGAGAGGGTAAGCACAAACCAAAAAACCCCGCACCTTACG